>JACRMO010000091.1:0-13499 GCA_016214925.1 Gammaproteobacteria bacterium | reverse complement strand
TGGCGGCGCTGACGTTGTTTGCGCCAACACCTCGTAGAGCTGCTGCAGGGAATCGAGCGCCTGGGCCTGGGCGGCGTCGGGGCGGAGTGCGCCGCGCGCGATATCGGCCTGATAGTGCTCGCGCGGCGTCACCCGTGTCGGCCTCCGATTTCGGTCACGGGCTCAATCAAGCGCGCGCACCAACTCCAGAACCGCGTTTGCATGACCTTTGGCAGTGACGCCGTACAGGGTGTGACGAAGCGTGCCGCGCTTGTCGATGATGAACGTCGAACGCACGACACCCATCCTGCGCACGCCGTCCTTCTCTTTTTCCTGCCACACGCCGTATTGCTCGCACACCTCGCCGTCCACATCGGCCAGCAGTTGCACGGTCAATCCATGTTTGTCGCGGAACGTCGCATGGCTGCCGCAATCGTCGCGACTCACGCCGAAGACGACACAATCCGCGCGCTCGAATTCGTCGGCGAGCGCCGTGAACTCCAGTGCCTCCAGCGTACAACCCGAGGTGTCGTCCTTCGGATAGAAATACAACACGACATGACGCTTGCCGCGCTCGTTATCGAGCGAAACCGCGCGCAGATCGGCATCGGGCAGATCGAAAGACGGCGCAGATTGACCGGCCTGTAACATGCAACAACCTCCATCGTGAATCATTCCACCCTGGCCAGCAACGGCGGCTGGTGGCCAGTGAGCGGCATTATATGTCCGTGCCGGCAGTTGCGGAACCGTAGCCGTAACGCGAAATTTTCCGCATAACCCAGCGCCAGCCTGACCCGCGCGATGGCCTTGCAGTATACTCGCGTCGGTCAATCACAACGCGCCGCCTGCAAATTCCGTATGAATTGTTCTGCCATCGTTATTGCCGCCCTTTACAAATTCGTCACCTTGGACGATTGCCACGTTTGGCGCGAGCGTCTGCACGCGGCCTGTGCGCAGTTGCAGCTGAAGGGCACACTGCTGCTCGCCCGCGAAGGTATCAACGGCACCGTGGCCGGCAGCCGCGCCGGTATCGACGCTCTGCTCGCACTGCTGCGCGCAGACCCGCGACTGGCCGACCTGGAACACAAGGAGTCGCTGGCAGCGACGGCACCCTTCGCGCGCATGAAGGTGCGCGTCAAACACGAAATCGTCACCCTGGGCGCGCCGGCCGCCGACCCGACCCGACAGGTCGGTGAATATGTGGACCCCGCCGAGTGGAATGCGCTGATCGCCGATCCGGATGTGCTGGTGCTGGATACGCGCAATGACTATGAACACGCCATCGGCAGTTTCCACGCGGCGGTCGACCCCGGCATCCAGAGCTTCCAGGAATTCCCGGCGTACATCTACCGCCACCTCGGCGGGCAACGGCAGCGTCGCATCGCTACGTTCTGCACCGGCGGAATCCGTTGCGAAAAGGCCACGGCGTTTCTGCTCGGGCAAGGTTTCGACCAGGTCTATCACCTCAAGGGCGGCATTCTCAAATACTTGGAACAGATTCCGCCCGAAGCAAGTCTGTGGCGTGGTGAATGTTTCGTATTCGACGCGCGCGTGAGCGTCGGGCATGGGCTGGTGCCGGGCAGTGCCACACTGTGTCGTGCCTGTGGCTGGGCGGTCACCGCCGAGGAGCGCGATTCGTCATTCTACCGCGCCGACGTATACTGTCCGCACTGCCACCCGCAGGCCGACGCGCGCACGACCGCGTAGCACAATTGAATCCGGTACGGCGCCGGCGTTGTGAACCAGGGCACGGCACCGCCGCAATACCTGGCCTAGCCTCGGAGCATGTAAGGGAGAATCCATGCAACTGGCGACGCGCATCCGGTCTCATCTCGAGAAACAGCGTAAAAATTACGCCGTGATCCCGCATGCCCCGACCCAGACGCTGGGCGAGGCCGCCACGGCCGTCCATATCGATCCGCGACATTTAGCCCGCGCCGTGCTGCTGCAGGACAGTCGCGGCCTGCTGCTCGCGGTATTGCCCTCCAATCATCTGATCGATTTCCATGCCCTGCGCGAACTGCTTGGCTGCGACTGTAAGCCGGCCCCGGCGGAACAGGTGGTGAGTGTTTTCTCCGACTGCGAGGCCGGCTGCGTACCGCCGCTGGGTGAACCCTACGGTGTGCCGGTCGTTATCGATAAACAATTTGCCCACAGCAACCCTGTCCACTTCGAGGCTGGCTATCATCACAGCTTGGTGCGCATGCAAGGCAGCGAGTTCCAGGCACTGCATCATGCCGGCCTGCAGGCCGCGATCTCACGCCCGTTGAGCGTATTGGAAAGTCGGGACGTGCGCGATTTCATGTTGCCCGGCGAACTGGACAAGCACCACCCGCTCACCGATCTGCGTCCGTTGGAAGATATCCGTAGACAGATCGAGCGCATCGATCGCCTACCCGCCATGCCCGAAATGGCCAACCGCCTGTTACGCCTGCACAACAACCCCAAAGCGACCATCGACGATCTCACGAATATCATCCAGGCCGATCCCAGCCTGACGGCGCAGGTGATCCGCTATGCGCGTTCGGCGTTCTTCGGTTATCACGGCAAAGTGGAATCGCTTACCGAGGCCGTGACGCGGGTGCTCGGCTTCGACACCGTATTCAACATGGCGCTGGGACTGGCCGCCAGCCGGACCTTCCACAATCCCGCTGATGGCCCCTTGGGATTACAGGCCTTCTGGCGCCACGCCACCTACAGTGCCGCGCTGGCACAGACTCTGGCCAATGCAATCGGCCCGCGCCTGCCGCTCAAACCGGGTTTGGCCTATCTGGTTGGATTGCTGCACAACTTCGGCTTCCTGCTGGCCGGGCATCTGTTCCGTGCCGAATTCTTTCTGCTCAATCGGGTAGTGGCGGCCAATCCGCAGATTCCCGTGCCGTTGATCGAACGCCGCGTGCTCGGCATCGAACACACACAGATCGGCGCGTGGCTGATGTCGGCCTGGAACATGCCGGAGGCGGTCACCCTCGGTTGTCGCGAACACCACAATGAGTTTTACGCCGGCGATCAGGCCGAGTATGTGCACTTGATGTTGTGCGTGGATCATCTGCTGCGCGCGCATGGCATTGGCGACGGCGCCGACGGCGCGCCACCCACCGCGATTCTCAACGCACTTGGCCTGGATCTCGACAAGGCCCGGCAGATCACCGAGAAATTGCTGGAATCGACGGAAACTCTCGACGCCATGGCGCGGCAATTGGCCGCAGCGTGAAGCGTGGATCAATTGACCGGCTGGCGCAGGTCGCGCAGATCGAATTCTCCCTTGTACTCAAACGGCAATGCCGTGGGATATCCCTCCACTGAAAGCTTCCCGGTCAGCCGATAGCTCACCGGTTTGGTGGAAGCCTCGCCCGGTGTGCGCAACTGTTCAAAGACGCGCTGCAGATTGCTGACCACATCCACCGGCACCAACGCATCGCCGAAACGTGGCACCGTCACCCCGCCCGCGCCGACGCCCTGGGCGAACTCCCGATCATTGATGTACAAAGTGCAGCGCAGGCCGTCGATCGGCAAGTCGAAATCGTTGGGGTTCTGCACCCGCAATTGCAACTGATAGCGCTGCTCGAACAAGGTCATTTCATGCAGCTTGATCGCACTCAGCGTAACCAACGGCGGTTCCGGTTTGTGCAGCAGCGCGGCACAGCCGCTGAGGACGAGCATCCACAGGAACATACTGATGGCAACTATTCGAAACATGAGTCTTCCTTGCACCGGCCGCGGGAACTTGTTTTGATTATACTCCCCGAGCCGGATGAAGCCTTTATGAGCACAGCAGCCTGGAACAGATTCATCCCCGATTCGCAGCGCGATGCGGAACTCGATGCCGTACTCGCCCGCGCTCAGTGCCTGACTCTACCGGCCGGGCTGCGCGTTTTCATGCCCGAAGCACCCTGCCAGAACTATCTGCTGGTCGCGGATGGTCGTGTCCGCGTGCAGCTGCTGACGGCCAGCGGCCGCGAGGTAGTGCTCTATCACGTCGGCGCAGGCGAATCCTGCGTACTGACAACCGCGTGCATGCTCGGCGCGGGACGTTATCCGGCCGAGGGCATCACTGAAACGGCCGTGACGGCCTATGCGTTGTCGACCTTGGATTTCAATCAGGGCCTGGACAATTCGCCGTCCTTCCGCCGCTTCGTATTCGGCAATCTGGGACAGCGTCTTGCCGAGGTCATCGCCCGCATGGAGGAAATATCCTTCGCGCCCATCGATGCGCGCCTGGCCGGCGCCTTGCTCAAACTCGCCGATGCCGGCGGGCAACTCGACATCACCCATCAAACGCTGGCAGTCGAGCTGGGCTCGGCCCGCGAGGTCGTTTCCCGGCATCTGAAGCGTTTTGCCGACAACGGCTGGGTACAACTGGGTCGTGGCAGCATTGAATTGGTAGACCGCGCCGCACTGGCTGAACTGACGCAACGCGCCTGACGGTGACCGAGTCACTGAAGCGCCGCGACGGCAGGCGCACTATGACGGCACGATTCAACACCCACACGGAGCAACGAACATGAACGCAAACGTTGGCAGCATCGACCGCGTCTTACGCATCATCGTCGGCCTGGCACTCATCAGCCTGGTCTTCGTCGGCCCGCAAACCCCATGGGGCTGGATAGGCATTGTGCCGCTGGCCACCGCGCTGCTGGGCTGGTGCCCGGCCTACAGCCTGCTCGGCATCAAAACCAGCAAAACCCAGTGAGCGGAGGATGGGGCGGCTGAGCCGCCCCGTTCATCCAACCCTCATCCATACACCAGATCGACGTGGTAGTTATCCTCATCCTCTTCCACTCGAATGACGTCGAGGTCCGGCGCATGCTGGGCGAGATAACGGCATAGCATGACGATACTGCGACTGTCATTGATGCCCAGCGCGTCCAACAGCTGGCCGATGACAAACTGATTACGCTGTGCCTGGGCAGGGCTGCGAATCTGTTCGCCGTTCAGGCGAATGCCACGATCCATATCCGCGTCCATACGTTGCACATACGCGAACTGCATACGTTCCAGCGCGGCGCGCTTGTCGAATTCATGTGCCAGGACGCCGTTGCGATAGATTGCCAACTGCTCGGCCACGACGCGTCAGTCCTGTGTCTGTGGCCGCATGAATTCGACTTTGACTTCCTTGGCAAACGCCTTGTCGAAGACCAGATCGAAGGACAACAGACCCGCGCGGGTCGAGGCACGAACTTGTTTCAAGTCGGGGATGCGGTTGGCCAGATAGGCGCACGTCGCGGCAGCCACCGCTTCGTTGCCGGCCTGCACAGCCTGGAGGAGTTGCAGCGCGACAAACTGCGCCCGTTGCAACGGATTGGGGGCATCGATGCGCTGGCCGCCGAGTTCGATGCTGCTATCCATATTTTGGTCCAGCCGGTCCAGGTAGTCCCGTTGTGCCGGCGTCAGGGACGTAGCGCGTGCATATTCCAACTGCGATACACCGTCCACTACGACTACCAGGGTTTCAGACATACGCGCTCACTCATCGTCGGCCTCACCAGCGAGGCGGGCGGATTGTACCTGGATGCCACCGGACGGCGGCAACCCTGGGGAATGTGCTGATATGATAGTCACCGAGGTGATGCACATGGCCGACCCAAACCCACCCGAGATCCGCTGCCTGTACTGCGGCAAGACCTATCCGGTCGGCGCGGATCAATGCCCACATTGCCGGGCACCTGCGCATCATCGACCACGGGCACGTTTACGGCAGTTCCGCTGGTTCGTGGCGTTGCTTGCGCTGCTGTGTCTGGTGCTGATTCTGTGGCTGCCGCGCTGAAGCTTGTCAACCGCGCTGCAACAGATCGCGCAGGTCGATCACCGCGGCATTGGCACGGGCGATATAGTTGGCCATGCTGAGCGAATAATTGGCGAACAAACCGAAGCCGCCACCGTTGAGAATCACCGGGCTCGTCGTCGACTGCTGCGTCGCTTCGAGTTCACGAATAATCTGTCGGAGCGAGATCACGGCATTCTTCTTGGCCAACACGTTCCCAAAATCCACCTCGATGGCATTGAGGATATGCAGCAATGCCCATGTGGAACCACGCGCCTCATAGAACACGTCATCGAGTTCCCGCCAAGGAGTCTTCACCATCACCACACCGGAATTCTGGGTCGCCTGGCGCGCGGCATTATCACCCGCCAAATCGGTGTTCAGCCGTATCTGACCGACGCTGGCACTCAGGCGCTGCGACAGACTGCCCAGGCGCTTTTCGACAATCTGCAGATACTGGGCAAGATTGTCCGCCCGCGTATAAAACTGGGCGTTTTGCTCTCGCGCGTCGGCCAGTCGCACAGCGTAGCGCCCCAGCGCTTCGATGCCGTTACGATATTCGCCCTCGGTCGATGGCAGAATCCAGGAATCGTTCTGAAAGTTGAACTGAGGTTCCGCCTGCGCGAGATCGACATCTTCCCTGGATTGGGATTGCGAACGCGACACATGATTGCGCAATCCGCCCGCCGCATCGCGCAGCATCACCAGCGCACCGAATTCCCAGTTGGGGATGTTGTCCAGCCAGACGCCCGGCGGCATAAGGTCGTTGGAGAGGTAACCGCCGCGCTTGTCGAGCAAGACCTCGCCAATATGCATCAACGTGCTGGTGAAGACGTAACCGGTCACGGGCGTCTTGCCGGCCTCGCCCAAGCGCGCCTGGGCAACCTGCCGCACATCGAATGACTCGGGTTCGGCACTCCAGTACCAGCCCAGCAGACCCAGTACCAGCAACAAGGTCGCGGACAATAGCCCGCCGCTCCATACCAGACCACGCTCCTTCAACGTGGTCGGGTGGTAAAGCCGATGTATACCGCGCCCCAGTTGCTGCAGCGCCTCCAGAGCACCGCTTATCCAGTCAGTCAGTCTGTCGATCACGTTAGGCATCCTTCGGGGCCATGGGGCGTGGATTATCGCTTGGCGATTGTACCGTGAGAACCGCCCCCGGCCTTGTAGCATATTCACCCCGCGCCCCGTATTTCACTACCCGAGGAATTGGCTTACACAAAAATACGCCGATTCCAGCGGCGGAACCCTTCGCCCCCATCCCATATTCGATGCACGCCGATGCATTCATGCGACCTGTTACACCCGCGCGAGGATTCTAATTATCTTGTTGTAATGAAGGATAATTATCTATCACGCGCGCTTCTGGTCCGACCCGATCCAGAGCACATAGAGCCCGTGTTGATCACGATATCAGGGTGCTTGTCCGTCATCACCCTAACAAATGACTGTTTTATGGCACATGTAATTTTGCTAATATTAGCTCTTACTGCAAACGGGGGCATTCCAGGGGCGTAAGGGTCTGGTAAACGCCTAAGCGTAAAATTTTTGTCACTCGGCTAACCCGGTCTCTATTTCTCCATATGCGGCACCAGTACCGGGGCATGAATTCGAATTACCAGAACATATAATTACTAGGCAGGATGGACATTTCTCATGAATTACAATAAATTGGCTATGTGGCTATCTGCGGGTGCGCTGGCATTTGCCAGCCAGGGCGCCGTTCAAGCGAACACGATTCAGACAACTGTCGCCAGTGAATTCCGCGACATCTCCGCGATCGCCGAGACGGTGTACCACACCGACCTGAACGAAATCCCCGGGCGTGCCGCGCTCGATTGGCAGTACAGCGAGTGCAAGACCTGCGATAAAGCCAGCAGCCGCATCAGCTTCGACAGCTTTCTTCTACCCGGCCAAGGTACCAATGACTACTCCGGCTTCGGCAGCCCCTTCGCGCTCGGCAAACTGCGCTTCCAGAACGGCTCCGGACTCGGCAAGCCGGGCATCGACAGCGCCCAACTGCATCTCAATGTGCTGCTCTGCGAGGCCATGCTCGAACCGGTGGATCTGGTCTTCCGCATGTCGCTAACTGCCGTGCCCGGCATCGACACCAAGCGCAATAAGGAAGTCCCTGGCGATCAGCTCACCCTCTCCACTGCGGTGGACTCCTATGTCTTCAATACAACGCGCGGCAAATACCGCTTTGATCTGTTGGGCTGGTCACCGGACGGCGGCGTGACCTTTACCAACACCCTGACGGTGGCGGATCACGCGTTCGCGGGGCTGAAGCTGTATGGCATGGTGCGCACGCTCAACGGTGGCCCGGTGGTGTGCAACGTTACCGCAGTCCCGGTGCCTGCCGCGGCTTGGCTGTTCGGTTCCGGGTTGCTGGCACTCACCGGCTTGGCCCGTCGCCGCTGATCGTCCCAATTATCTGCCGAGATAACCCCTAGACCATCCACCTGCCCGAGACCTATAGCGGGGCACGGTGGATGCTTCCAGCCCCTCTGCAGGACATCTTCTTGCTCATATTAGAGATAGGCTGATCGTTTGTTCGATCGGTGACATCGGCATTCGACCTGCCGAAGATTCAGCTGAGGAATCAGCTGCCTGCCCGGGACCGGACAGGCAGCCCACCGAACTCAGCTCTAGTGACCGTCGTCGGAAAAGACGTCGTGCAGTTGCTGCTTCAGCATTTGCGCCTCTCGGCGTTCCTCGAGGCGGCGCCGCGCCAGGGCCTGGCGCAAGGCACCGTCCGCGCCGCGACCCTTGGCCGACCCCTTGCCCATATCGCGGGCAAACGCGGTGGTACGTCTGAACGGACTCATGCGACCCCCTTACTCACTCAGAACGATTAAACTACCCAAGTTGCCGGTACGACATGGCAATCTAGTAAGCTCATCGACCTGCACGACGGCGCCCTTTAACGCTGTCTGTGACTGACCGCACATACGCACGAAACAACCATGCCGAATTCCGTCTCGCCTCAGCTGTCACTGCACTTTATGCGTATGGGTTTCCGGCATATTGGACCCTTCGTTCCCGGCTTGGCCGGCTATTGGGCCTGCCGACTGTGGTTCGCAACCCGGCGGTCACCGATACCGGCGCGGGAAGACGCTTGGCGCAAGCAAACACACATCGACCACATAGGATCCGCCGGCCGGCTCTTGGCGCGCTATCAATGGGGCGCAGCTGACGCGCCGGGGATTTTGTTGATTCATGGCTGGAACGGCCGTGGACTCCAACTGGGCGCTTTCGCAGCGCCTTTGGTCAGCGCCGGCTTTAGGGTCGTTGCCTTCGATGCCCCCGGCCATGGCGACAGTCCCGGTAACAGCACCCATATCTTCGACTACGCCCAAGCCATCCAGACTATAGCCAACAGCAGTGGCCCCCCGCTCGCGGGTGCCATCGCGCATTCCTTCGGTGTTCCCGCCGTCGCGCGTGCGTTGTTGCAGGGATTGGACCTGCCGCGGTTAATCTCGATCGCCGCGCCGGCCGATGCCGAATTTCTGGTGCAGCGTTTCGCCAAGCATCTCGACATCCCCGCTACCGTCGTTGCGGCGATGCGTGCGCGCATCGAACACCGCTTTGGCATGGACATCTTTCTGCGCCTGTCCACTGAAGCCATGCTCACGGGGCAAACGATTCCGGGCTTGATTCTTCACGACCGTAACGACCGTGATGTGCCCGCCACCCACGCCGATCGTTTACAGCGGGCCTGGCGGGATGCGCGCGTCATCTACACAGAAGGCTTGGGCCACAACCGCATCCTGCGCGATCCCGCCGTCATCGCCGCCGCCGTCGAGTTCCTGCGCCCCTAGGCAGGAATTTATTATCAGGCGATATCACGCTCGCCCTCATCACGAAGCACCCGATTGCGCACCGTATCCTGCACCCGACGCTCGACCGTGAATCCGGAAATCAGTCGACAGGCCGGCTCCACATAGCGCTTATCCAAGCTCATTGCGTGTTCGAGGATTCTCACGCCCCGCGCATCGCGGCACGACAACAGGAATTTGCCCACGCCGAAATTGATGCGCGCATCATCCGGGTTAAGCTCAAGAATTCTCTCGTAGGCCGCCAGGGCCTCCTGCTCGGTGCCATAGCGTTTGACCAGCGCGGCATAATGCATGGCCTCTTCGCCGAACAAGCCACGCTGTTGGAGCGCCGCACGTAATTGTTCCAACCGCCCGAATTGCTGTTGTGACTTAGTATGATGCGCAGACCATTCCTCGCCATGTTCGTCTGCCCAACGCGCATCGCAGCGGTCAATGATCCATTGATGACTCGCCCCCAACAGCGTCTGCGCCGCACTGACTTCTTCCGGCTGCCGGTACTGCACCGCGATGTGGCCGATCTCGTTCAACCGGATTCTCAACCCCACATCCTGCGCGTCGGACCGCCATTTACCGACGAAAGCCTCGCGCAGCCATACCTGAATCAGCTCGGAATCCACCCGGCGCCGGAAGATCGTTTCCAGATTGCGGAACACTTTGAAGCTCGGCGTCGCCGAATGCTCGGCCGCGGCATACACGGTCGGCCAGTAATGCGACGCCAAGAAGCGCTGCATTACTACCTCGCCGGCCATCGTGTCAGCCACCAGATCGTCGTCGGCAAGTTCCAGGGCGAAGCGATCGCGTCGCAACTGCCGACCGGCGTCCAAACGTTCTGTGAGCGTACCCAACACGGGCATAAACCCGGCCAGAAACAGACGATACAACATCGCCGCCGGCGTCCATTGTCCGGCCACCGCCTGCCGATACTGCTGCCAAGTCTGTGTGAGCTGGTCGATCCACCCAGCGGTGTCGGCACGTACAACCGACAATCCACCCAAGGCGGAAGCCAGCATGCATTTGAATTGATCCTCAGTCAGACATTGCAGGGCCGGCAGCCCCGCCAGCAGTACATAGCGGAAGGCCACGGGATACCCGGTGCGCGGGATACGCCGCACGCTGACCTGCGCCGTGTCGGTGAGATGGATATCGGTGATCGGTGGCGCCTGGAACGTCGTGCGCACATCATCCACCACAGCGAACAAGGCCGGCGCCTGCGCCTGCATCAGCGGCTCACCGCCAGGCTCGGCCACGCGCAATCGCCACAACGACACGCTGAGCGTCGCGCAGAACAGTAACCCGCAAAGTTGCAGCCCTTGTCCGGCGAGCGCCTCCCAGCCACCGGCCACGAGTGCGTCGACCATCTGGTAACTCAATACGATAGTTGCGACGGGAAACACCAACGGTACGGCATACCCCAGCAACACCAGCCCCATACCGACACCCAACAGTACCCCTGGATGTTGCTCTACCAAACGCTCGGGCATCGCCCACAATAGCGCCCAACGGCCGGCGGGACGCGCGGCCAGCACTTCGTCGTTCATCTTAATTTCCTCGATCAGTCTGCGTGCGCCCAACCGCACACAGCGACTTACAGTGATTGTCGGCCACGCGCGCGCAGGCAATGCGACAAGGGTCACGCCTCGCACCGGTTACAACTCGACTAATGCCCGATTTCCAACGTGCATCACACTTCGGTCCAGTTGGTACGCAGGGTCGGAATGTTTAGACTGAGGCACCACCCCGGAACGCCCAGCCGAACAACCCGCACCGCAAGCCATGCGCGAGCGCCACGCAAGCGGCCGTGTACGGCAGGGTGTCGGCGAAGACTTCGCCAAAAGCGTGGTACGTTCCATCGGCAGCTCGCTGGGGCGGCAGATTGTGCGTGGCATGCTCGGCGCACTGCTCACAGGGCGCTGAGTGAGTGACCCCTTCGTGCGGACTATCCCTCGGACTGAACGAACGGCTACACTGAGGCATCGTCCCACATACGCACACCGAGCACGCATGCACGACGAACAACTCCTGCGTTACAGCCGCCAGATCCTGCTGCCGGAATTCGGCACCGAGGCACAGGACCGACTGCTTACCGCGCGCGTGCTGATCATCGGCGCCGGTGGTTTGGGCTCGCCGGTGGCGATGTATCTCGCCGCCGCCGGCGTGGGCACGCTGGTGATCGCCGATCCCGATGTCGTGGATCTCTCCAATCTGCAACGCCAGTTGCTGCACGGCCAAGCCGACATCGGCCGCGCCAAGGTCGATTCGGCACGCGACTGCTTGGCCGCGCTCAATCCGGATACCCAGGTCATCGCACTACAGGAACGTTTGGAAGGTGCCGCACTGCGCGCGCAGATCGACGCCGTCGATCTGGTCATCGATGCCAGCGACAACTTCACCACGCGTTATGCCGTGAACGCAGCCTGCGTCGCCGCGCGCAAGCCACTGGTGTCCGGCGCGGCGATTCGTATGGAAGGTCAGGTCGCGGTGTTCCGCCCCGATCTGCCCGACAGCCCCTGCTATCGCTGCCTGTATCGCGACGGCACCGAGGTCGAACAGACCTGCGCCGAGAACGGCGTGCTCGCGCCGATTGTCGGCATCGTCGGCAGCATCCAGTCCATGGAGGCGATCAAAGTACTCACCGGCATCGGCGAGACGCTGTGCGGGCGACTGTTGCTCATCGATGCCAAGCGCATGGACATCCGCACCCTAAAACTCAAACGCGACCCAGACTGCCCGGTATGCGCGGCCCACTAACCGGAGAAACGCCACGATGGAACACGCCGATATTGTGCTGCCACTGCTGACGGCGTTGCTCGCCGGCGGCCTGATCGGCCTGGAACGCACCGTGCACGGCCGCCCCGCCGGCTTTCGCACCCACGCCCTGGTGTGCCTCGCCTCCAGCCTGCTGATGCTGGTCACCACGCATCAGATGGCACTGATGCCGAACATTCCTGCCGAAGCGATCCGCATCGACCCCACGCGCATGGCACAGGGCATCATGACCGGCATCGGCTTCCTCGGCGCCGGCGTGGTGATGCGCGAGGGCCTGACCATCCACGGCCTCACCACCGCCGCCTCGATCTGGACGACCGCCGCCATCGGCATCCTCATCGGCATCGCTTTCTATACACCGGCCATCCTCGGCACCCTCATCACCCTGCTGGTGCTGTCGCTGTTCCGCTGGATCGAGAACAGCATCCCCTCTCTGCATTTCGGCCAGCTCACCGTGCGCTTCGCCCACACCGGCATCATGCCGCAACGCAACCTCATCGAACTCATCGGCCAGCACAACATCAACGCGGCGTTCCCAAGCTACGCCACCAAGGAACATGGCCAGACGTTCGAATACATCATGACACTGCGCACCCGCGACCGCGAAAACTACCGCCGCCTCGCCGAAACGCTCAGCAGCATGCCGCAGATCCGCGAGTTCTCGATTACGCCAACGGGGGATTGAGGGGGAATTGCAGGAGAAACCACCGTGACCCGTAGGTTGGGCTGAGCAACGCGAAGCCCAACATATCAACCGAGTGGGTAAACGTTGGGCTTCACATGCGTTCAGCCCAACCTACAAAAGCGCCAAGGTCTCCAGGATCGCATCCACTTCATCATCCTCGTTGCCCTCGTCCGCCAGCGGGCAATGATAGGTGACATACAGCATCAGATTGTCCGCGCGCAGATACCACTCGCGCCAGTACTTGTCGTCATCGCCGTAGCTGAACTCCAACCCATCGAAGTCCCCGAACTCGACTTCCGACGGCTCCGCCCCCGACTCCAGATGCTCCGACGCCATGTCTTCCAGAAACCCGTCATCGACCACCTCGTCCCGCTCCACCGCACTGATCTCCAGCGCCCCGCTGCCATGCGGATTGAACAGCGTCACACCCTCATCGTCGTGTTCTTCGTCCCAATCGTCGGGG
>JACRMO010000090.1 GCA_016214925.1 Gammaproteobacteria bacterium | reverse complement strand
TTTTCAGGCGTTCGGTGTTCTCCGGCCAGCCGAGCGTGGAGAACGGGCACAGCGCCGACGAGAACCAGGTGTCGAGCACGTCCTCGTCCTGATGCAGCACGATGTTCATGGCGATGCCGTGCTTGGCGCGCACCTCGTCTTCGCTGCGGCCGACGTAGACGTTGCCGGTGGCGTCGTACCAGGCGGGGATGCGGTGGCCCCACCAGATCTGCCGCGAAATGCACCAGTCCTGGATGTTGCGCATCCAATCGTGATAGGTGTTCTTCCAGTTGTCGGGCACGAAGCGGATGCGGCCGCTCTCGACGGCCTCGATGGCGGGCTTGGCCAGCGGTTCGGCCTTCACGAACCATTGATCGGTGAGGAAGGGTTCGATCACGGCACCGGTGCGGTCGCCGCGCGGGACCATCAGCTTGTGGTCGTCGATCTTTGCCAGCAGGCCGAGTTCCTGCAAATCGTGGACGATGACGTCGCGGGCTTCGTAACGGTCGAGGCCGCGGTATTTCTGCGGCACGTCGTTGTTGAGCGCGGCGTCCTTGGTGAAGATGTTGATCAGCGGCAGGCTGTGACGACTGCCGACAGCGTAGTCGTTGAAGTCATGCGCCGGCGTGATCTTCACGCAGCCGGTGCCGAAGGCCGGATCGACATAGTCGTCGGCGATGATGGGAATCTCACGATCCGTCAGCGGCAACTTGATCATCTTGCCGACGAGGCGTTTGTAGCAACCGTCTTCCGGGTTCACGGCGACCGCGCTGTCGCCGAGCATCGTTTCAGGTCGCGTCGTTGCCACGATGAGATGGCCCGAGCCGTCGGCGAGCGGATAACGCATATGCCACATGTGGCCGGATTCTTCCTGCGACACCACTTCGAGATCGGACACAGCGGTGTGCAACACCGGGTCCCAGTTCACTAGGCGTTTACCGCGATAAATCAGCCCTTCTTCATGCAGGCGCACGAAGACTTCCTTCACGGCATCCGAAAGTCCATCGTCCATGGTGAAGCGTTCGTGCTGCCAGTCGAGCGAGGCACCCATGCGGCGCAACTGGCGGGTGATGGTGCCGCCGGACTGAGCTTTCCATTCCCAGACTTGTTTGATGAAGGCATCGCGGCCGAGATCGTGGCGCGTCTTGCCTTCGGCATTGAGCTGGCGTTCGACCACCATCTGCGTGGCGATGCCGGCGTGATCGGTGCCCGCCTGCCACAGCGTGTTGTCGCCGCGCATGCGGTGATAGCGGGTCAGCGCGTCCATCAGCGTGTCCTGGAACGCATGGCCCATGTGCAGGCTGCCAGTGACGTTCGGCGGCGGGATCATGATGCAGTAGGGCGTGCCCGTTCCCTCGTTATTCTCCTGGGGGGCGAAGTAGCCCTGGTCTTCCCAGGTCTGGTACCAGCGTTGTTCGAGGGCGTGGGGGTTGTAGGTCTTGTCCATCGATGATCCCGAATTATTCCGGCAGGCGGCCGCAAAAAGAGAGGGCATTATAGCGTACAAACGTGAAGTCCCCTCTCCCTTGAGGGAGAGGGACAGGGTGAGGGTGTAATGTCCGCGGAACTGCCCCTCACCCCAAATTTTGTTCGGGGACCGTAATCCGGGAAGCGGTGCCGCAGTTCCCCGGATTCCGCTGCGCTGCATCCGGGCTACGATAGGTTTTTGGATGAAGGGCGCGGGGCGGGGATTCAGCCGTCCGGATTCCCCAACTGCTCCAGCAACACCCGCTGGACCTCCTGACGGATCGGGTCCATGGCGGTGTCCAGGGTCTGGTCCAGGCAGGTGGCGAGGTGCTGTTGCAGTTGCTTGCGTAGGTGCGGGACTAGATCGGCGGCGATGCGTTCGGCGAGCTGGGCCAGGTCCAGCGGGACGGTCACATGCCGGCCATTGCGGTCGATGCGGATTTCGACGATGTCTTGCAGGACCGGGATCGGCGCCGGCCCGGACGCGGGTCGGGCGTGTTTCATGCTCAGCTCTACAGGTTGTGCGACTTCAGCTCGTAACCGCGTTCGCGGTAGTAGCGGAAACGTTCGCGCGATTGCGCCAGCAATTCCGTGCGCTGATCGACAAGTTCGGCGACGCGCTCGAAGCGGCCGAAGAATTTCGGGATGTCGCTGCCGAGATTGATGAGCACGTCGGTATTCGTGGCCGGTTCGTGATCGTGGCCGAGCAGGATCGGCGGCGCATCGCCGGTGATGGCCGAATGGATCGCGTGCGGCAGGAAGCTGCCGTCGCGGAAGGTCCACAGCAGTTCGTCCAGTTGCCGGGCGTCGCTTTCCGTGGCGGTGTGGATGTAGACCTTCAAGCCTTGGCTGTAGGCCTTCTCCGCCAGTTTGCAGGCGAGCAGCGGCCGCTGTGCGGGATCGGCGTTGGGCAGGACGTAGAAGTCGACGCGGGTCATGGATGTTAATCGGTCCTATTCACACCAAAGACCGCAAAGAGCGCCAAGAAAAAAATGGGGTCGGATCCGAATTCCACCGCCAACGTGAGTAGCTCGCCACCGAGAGTACTTAATTCGGCTCTGACCCCATTTTTTACGATCTTTGCGTCCTTTGCGGTCTTTGGTGTGCAAAATTACTTCTTGCAGCGATCCAACAGGAACTGCGTCAGCAGCGGCACCGGGCGGCCGGTCGCGCCTTTGTCCTTGCCTTGATTCCAGGCGACGCCGGCGATGTCGAGATGTGCCCAGTGATAGTTCTTGGTGTAGCGCGACAGGAAACACGCGGCGGTGATGGTGCCGGC
>JACRMO010000089.1:942-6419 GCA_016214925.1 Gammaproteobacteria bacterium | reverse complement strand
TGATGCTTCACGTCGAAGATGTGCATGGAACCGCCGCGGCCCTTGGAGGAGCCGGTCTCCTTGGCGAACAACTCGGCCATGACCTCTTTCGGGTCGGCGCCGCACTTGATGGCATGGACGTGATCGCGATAGCCGGTGATCACATAGTCGTGCCCCGGGCGCGCGGCCTCCAGCACGCCGAAGGCGCAGGCCTCTTCGCCGGGGTAGAGATGGAGAAAGCCGCCGATTTTGCGTTCGACATAGGCCTCGTAACAGCGCTCTTCAAAGCGGCGCGCGAACAACATCTCGCGCAACAGCCGTTTTTTGTCCGCTACGTTCATGCAGCTCCTTACGTCTATATATATGTATTCGGTTGCCGGACCGGCGCTGGATGCAACCGGCGCGGCATTGGCAGGCGTTGGCGCGGGTCGCCGCCTGCGCGCAATGAACCGTTGCGGCCATACTGCGCCCACGGTACCCGTATAAGAACAAGCGCGATATGATCTGTGTTTTAATGGGTTAGGTCAAGGCAAACGGCATGTCCATCCCCTACCGACACGCAGGGAAAATCCCTCTAAATCAACAGGCAAAGCCGCCGGTCGCGCGCGACTTGGGGCACTGCGACGCGGTGTTGCTGATTCTGCCGGAGACCGCTGACAAGCACGTATGGTCCGCGCTTCCACATGGCGAATTCCTCGCCGAACGCGCCCGGCAACGCCGCGCCGCGGCCGGCACCACCCGGGATTGGGCCACCGAACTGCCCAATCCACGCGGCACCCGTGTGCAGGCGGTGTACGTCAAACCCGGCCAATCGACCTTCGACCAGCTGAGCGCGGCGCGCGGCTGGGCCAAACAGCTCCTGGACTGGAAACCGGCACGGGTCGGTGTCTATACCGCGCCGGGCACGGCAGCGTCCGCGCTACTGGAGGCCGCCGTGCTGGCGCTGCTGGCAGCGAGTTGCCCGCTGCCCAACCGCAAGTCCGCAGCGGAACCCACCTGCCCGCTCGCGCGCATCGATTGCTATGGCGCGACCGAGCCGCTGCGTTTCGAGCTTTTGCGCGCGCAGGTCCAGGGCAATCACTTGGCACGCTGGCTCACGCAATTGCCGGGCAACGAACTGCGTCCGGGCGATTACCGCAAACTCGCCACCGCACTGGCGAAACAGCACGGCTGGCAGGTGGAATTCCTCGACCGCAAATCGCTGAGCCGGCGCAAGGCTGGTGCCTTCCTCGCCGTCACTCAGGCGAGTCACGTCGACGATGGCGGCCTGCTGCGCCTGAGTTACCGACCCAAAGGTCGCGCCGCGAAACCCAAGCTCGCCCTGGTCGGCAAAGGCATCTGCTTCGACACCGGCGGCGTCAATCTCAAATCCGCCAAGTCCATGCACGGCATGCACGAGGACATGGAAGGCAGCGCCGTGGCGCTCGGCACCTTGTTGGCATTGAGTCTGCTCAAGGTCGATTTCGCCGTCGATTGCTGGCTAGCGCTGGCGGAGAATCACATCGGCCCACAGGGCTACAAACCCAACGACGTGGTCACCGCCTGCAACGGCACCAGCATCGAAATCGTGCACACCGATGCCGAGGGCCGCATGGTGTTGGCCGACGCCCTGGCGCTGGCTTCGCGCGAAAAGCCCACGCTGATCATCGACTATGCGACACTCACCGGCGCCTGCGTGTACGCGCTGTCGACGCGCTACAGCGGCGTGTTCGGTAATCGCGACGCTCTGCTCGTGATCTTGACTGAAGCCGGCAAACACAGCGGCGAACGCGTCTGGCCGTTTCCGATGGATGCCGATTTCGACGCCGCGCTCAAGAGCGACATCGCCGACATCAAACAATGCACGCTCGACAGCGAGGCCGATCACATCCTTGCCGCGCGCTTCCTGAATCGCTTCGTACCGCAGAATATCGCCTGGCTGCACGTGGACCTCTCGGCCGGCAACCACAAGGGCGGACTCGCACATATTCCCAGTGACGTCACCGGCTTTGGTGTCGGCCTGACGGTGTGCGCGTTGCTGGAACATGGTCTGCTGAACGCGGCGCGCGATAACTAGAAACTGATTTCGATGCATACTCCGTCTATGGCACACCGGCGGCCGCAGAGGACACAGAGGTTTTTTTGAATCATTAATTCTTTGCGCCCTTTGCGTTCTTTGGTGTGAACGTTTTGCATCACGAGCTACAGAGTGGTCTATATGACAGCGAAGACCGCAAAGAACACGAAGAGATTCGAGTCGCAATAACGGTTCACTGAAGGTTCGCAAATGACGACAACACTGACCCTCACCCGCCCCGACGACTGGCATCTGCATGTGCGCGACGGCGCCGCGCTCGCCAGCGTCATCCCGCACACGGCCGCGCAGTTCGCCCGCGCCATCATCATGCCGAATCTGAAACCCCCGGTGACGACCACGGCGCAGGCCTTGGCCTATCGCGAGCGCATTCTCGCCACATTGCCGAAAGGCAGCACGTTCTCACCTTTGATGACGTTGTATCTCACCGACAACACCTCCGCGGACGAAATCCACACGGCCAAGGCCAGCGGCCATGTGCATGCGGTGAAATATTATCCGGCCGGCGCGACGACGAATTCCGACGCCGGCGTCACCGCCATGGAGAAGACCTACGCAACGCTGGAAGCGATGGCCGAGGTCGGCTTGCCGTTGCTATTGCACGGCGAAGTGACGAATCCGGATGTCGATGTGTTCGACCGCGAAGCCGTGTTCATCGAACGCCATCTGGTACCGCTGCTAAAACGCATTCCGAATCTCAAGCTGGTGCTGGAACACATCACCACCGCCGAGGGCATCGACTTCGTGCGCTCCGCACCGGCGAATGTCGCCGGCACGCTGACCGCGCATCATCTGCTGATGAACCGCAATGCGATGTTCCAGGGCGGCATTCGGCCGCATCATTACTGCCTGCCGGTGCTCAAGCGCGAACGCCATCGTCAGGCCTTGGTTGCGGCGGCGATCAGCGGCAATGCGAAATTCTTCCTCGGCACCGACAGCGCGCCGCACGCGCGCGACGCCAAGGAAAGCGCCTGCGGCTGCGCCGGCATGTATACCGCGCACGCGGCCATGGAGTTGTATGCGCAGGCCTTCGAAGACGCCGGCGCGCTGGACAAACTGGAAGCGTTCGCGAGTTTCTTCGGCGCGGATTTCTACGGCCTGCCACGCAACCGCGAGCAGATCACTCTGGTGAAACAAGAATGGGATGTGCCGGCGAGTTATGCGCTCGGTGATGCTGAGGTGATTCCGCTGTACGCGGGTGAGCGCTTGCAGTGGGAATTAATTAGCGGCAATTGATGCCTACCCCAAAGCACGCATCGCACACCGAAGGTCGCAAAGGACGCCAAGTTTTTTTGCAGTAAACCATTCTCTGCGCGCTTTGCGTTCTTTGGTGTGTGAAATTCCTGCACTTCAATATACCGCCGTCACCCGATAGCCCTTCCGACGCAGGGATTCCAAAATCCCATCCTGCCCCGGCAAATGCAGCGCACCGACGGCGAAGAAGGTATTGCCCTGCTGCAAACCCGGTTGCATGCGCTCGACCATGCGTTTATTGCGGTCGGTGATGGCGCGCGCGCTGAAACGTTGCGCAAGCCCGGGATCGCCTTCGCGCATGGCGGCGTTGTTGATATCGGTAATGGCCACGAGATCGCGGCGCGCGTAGGCCGCGTTCAGCTCCGCGTACATTTTGTCGAGCGCGGGGAAACTGCGCAGACTATCCGCGACCAAGGCCACCTGATCCTCCAGGCTCAAACCGTTGAAGACCTCCATCTGTTCGGCGGCGGTTTCCAGCCCGGCAATCGGCTTGCCCTTGGCCAGCGCCTCCAGATACAACACACGATCGAGAAACAAACCGGTGTTGGTCTTGGGCACCATCAAGGTCATGGCCACCGCCCAGGGTTTAAGTGTGCGCAACGATTGCTCGGGCACACCTTGAGCGGCCATCGCCGGCACGGTCTTGCGATACAGATCTTCGCCGAGCAGGGCCGGCAGTTCGGGACCCTGGGTGATCTGCGTGGTCGCGGACATCGCCGCAAGGCTGTGGGGATCGAGGATGACTTCCAGGGTCACCCGATCGGCGTCGCGCAAAGCCTTACTCACCGGTTCCGGCAACGCGACGATTTGCGGATCTTCCGAATGCATCGTGCCGAGCAGATGACTGGGCGCCACACCGGGTTTTTCGATACGCCACAACAATCCCTGGTCGACATGGGTCTGTGCCGGGGCGGGCACCTGCTCTGCGTAAGCGATCCCCAGCCAGGGCGCCAGCAACAAGGCGAGCCAACCATGTTTCATTCCGTATCTCCGGTCAGACGATGATTCGTACATACTCTAGCAGCTCGTCGAACGGGATGCAGTTGCGCGCGTCGCCAGATTGCCCCCGATCCGGTATCCTTAGCGGATGTCAGATTCAAGCCAGCCCGCCCATCTTGCCTCCCGCCTCGGTGAAAGATTTCGTGGTTTCCTACCGGTCGTCGTCGATGTCGAGACCGCCGGTTTCAACCCCAAGACCGACGCCCTGTTGGAAATCGCCGCCGTCACCTTGCAAATGGACGAGCGCGGCATGCTGTCGCGGCTGGAGACCATTGCCTGCCACGTCGAACCGTTCCCGGGCGCGAATCTCGACCCCAAGTCCTTGGAGTTCACCGGCATCGATCCTTATCACCCGTTCCGTTTTGCCAAGCCGGAACATGAGGCGCTGGAAAAAATCTACCGGCCGGTGCGCCAACTGGTCAAGGAATGCCAATGCTCGCGCGCCATTCTGGTCGGACACAATCCATCCTTCGATCTGGCGTTCATCAAGGCCGCCACGCAACGCGCCGGCATCAAGCGCAACCCCTTCCACTTGTTCAGCACCTTCGACACCGCCACGCTCGGTGGCCTGGCCTATGGGCAGACAGTGCTGGCACGCGCCGTACAGGCGGCCGGTTTCGAGTGGGACGAAAAATCCGCGCACTCGGCCGTCTACGACACCGAACGCACCGCGGATTTGTTCTGCGCCATCGTCAATCAGTGGCAGAGCTTGCGCGCCGGCGCGGACCGGCAGGCGTAACGCGCGCAGCGGCCGTCCGCGCGCCACTTTTCTCCCTTGCTTCCGAGTGATCGGCACCGCTTGGGAGAACGCGATCGAGGCAATCGGACACGGCATCCAAAATTCCAGGTCGTGACCGTAAGTTCGTGTGCCCCCGCCAGGCTCGGCATGGCAAACATCAGCGTGGCGATGCCGCCTTGGGTGATCTGGTGAAAATTTTTATTCCTCGTACGCCAGCAAACGTAACGCGTTAATCACGACCACGACGGTCGAGCCTTCGTGCAGCAACACCGCCAAGCCGATGCCCGCCCAACCGAACAGCGTGGCGGGAATCAGCAACGCCACCACGCCGAGCGATACCCACAGGTTCTGGCGAATGATGCCCCGCGACGCGCGGCTCAAGGCCAGCGCAAACGGCAGCTTGGAGAGATCGTCGGCCATCAGCGCGACGTC
>JACRMO010000089.1:0-934 GCA_016214925.1 Gammaproteobacteria bacterium | reverse complement strand
GGTGCGTCGTTGACGCCGTCGCCGACCATGGCCACCTGGCCGTGGCGCTGCGCGAGTGCTTCCATGGCCGTAACCTTGTCTTCCGGCAACAGGCCCGCTTTCACGTCATCCAGGCCGACCGCGTCGGCGATGGCGCGGCCCACGCGCTCATTGTCGCCGGTAAGCATGATGGTTTTGCGGATGCCGAGCCGGCGCAGGCGTTCCAGTATTTGCCTTACTCCCTCGCGCGGCGTGTCCGCCAAGCCCACGATGCCGAGGAATCGTCCGTCGGCCTGGATCAGCATGATGGTTTTGCCCTCCGTCTGGAAGCGCAATGCGTGCTGCTGAATCAGCTCGGGGATGGATTGGCCATCGAACAACGTGGTATTACCGATGACTATTTTTTTTCCGTCGAATTCGGCGCGCACGCCTTTGCCGGTTATGGCTTCGACTTCTCCAGCCTCACTCCAACTTAAACCGCGCCGCTTCGCTTCCGCCACCACCGCCTGCGCCAGCGGATGGGCGCTGCGACTTTCCAACGCGGCGGCGACGGTCAGTAGACGCTCCTCGTCTCCGCTGACGGCGACGACATCGGTGACTGCGGGTTTGCCGACGGTCAAGGTGCCGGTCTTGTCGAAGGCGATGGCCGTCAGCACGCCGAGATTTTCCAGATGCGCGCCGCCCTTGATCAGCACGCCGCCGCGCGCGGCGCGCCCGATGCCGGACAGCACCGCCGACGGCGTGGCAATGGCCAGCGCGCACGGCGAGGCCGCCACCAGCGCCGCCATCGCGCGGTAAAAAGATTCGGCGAAGGGAAAGCCGAACAGCGGCGGCAGCACGATGAGCAAACCGGCGCCCACCAACACGACGGGTACGAAGACACGCTCGAAGCGATCCGTAAAGCGCTGGGTAGGCGATTTCTGCGTCTGCGCCTCGGCCACCATCTCCACCATGC
>JACRMO010000041.1:2695-4529 GCA_016214925.1 Gammaproteobacteria bacterium | reverse complement strand
TGAAAAATCTTTTTTGGTTTTTCCTCAAGCATTCTTGGCGCCCTTGGCGTCGTGGCGGTGCAAAGCCCTATCGAGGCCGGAAGTGCCGCATACCCGTGAACACCATTGCCATGCCGTGCTCGTCGGCGGCGGCGATGACTTCCTCGTCGCGCATCGAGCCGCCGGGTTGGATCACCGCGGCGATACCGGCGGCGGCGGCTTGATCGATGCCGTCGCGGAACGGGAAGAACGCATCCGAGGCCATCACCGAGCCCTTCACGTCCAGACCGGCGTGCTCGGCCTTGATGCCGGCGATGCGCGCGGAGTTCACCCGGCTCATCTGCCCGGCGCCGACACCGATGGTCATGCCGTCGCGGCCGTAGACAATCGCATTGGACTTGACGAACTTGGCCACGCGCCAGGCGAACAACAAATCCTTCATCTGCTTGTCGCTCGGAGCAATCTTGGTCACGACTTTGATGTCGGCGGTCAGCGCGAGATCGGCGTCTTGCACCAGCAGTCCGCCGGTGACACGTTTGTAATCCAAGCGATGCGTCGGTGTCTGGCTCCAGTGGCCGCAGGCGAGCACGCGCACATTCTTCTTGGCGGCCAGTACCGCGAGCGCCTCGGTGGATACTTCCGGCGCGATGATGACTTCGACGAACTGGCGCTCGGCAATCGCCTGCGCGGTGGCAGCGTCGAGTTCGCCGTTGAAGGCGATGATGCCGCCGAAGGACGATTCCGGATCGGTCTGATAGGCGCGGTCGTAGGCTTCCAGCAGATTCGCACCGAACGCCACACCACAGGGATTGGCGTGTTTGACGATCACGCAGGCCGGACCTTCGCTGAAGGTCTTCACGCATTCCAGCGCGGCGTCGGTGTCGCCGACGTTGTTGTACGACAGTTCCTTGCCTTGCAACTGGCGCGCGGTCGCGACGCTCGCCTCGGCGGTCTTGTGCTCGACGTAGAACGCGGCGTTCTGATGCGGATTCTCGCCATAGCGCATGGCCTGGACGCGGCGGAATTGCAGACTAAGCGTGCGCGGGAAGGCGCTGCCGGAATCGGGCAGGTTGCAGGCGCCGAGATAGTTGGCGATGACGCCGTCATAGCGCGCGGTATGCTCGAAGGTCTTCACCGCCAACGAATAGCGCGTGGCATCGGTGACGCTGCCGCTGTTGGCGCGCATTTCGGCGAGCACGGTCGCATAATCGGCCGCGTCCACCACCACGATGACCGCCGCGTAATTTTTCGCCGCCGCGCGCAGCATGGTCGGTCCGCCGATGTCGATGTTCTCGATGGCGGTGGGCAGGTCGCAGCCGGGCTTGGCTACCGCCTGTTCGAAGGGATAGAGATTCACCACAACTAGATCAATGGGCGGAATCGCATGCTCGCGCATCACGCCATCGTCGATGCCGCGACGACCTAAGATGCCGCCATGCACCTTCGGATGCAGCGTCTTCACGCGGCCATCCATCATCTCCGGAAAGCCGGTATAGTCGGAGACTTCGGTGACGGGGATGCCGGCGTCGGCCAGCAATTTGGCAGTGCCGCCGGTGGAGAGAATCTCCACGCCCATGGATTGCAGTTGGCGGGAAAATTCCGCAACGCCGGTTTTATCCGACACGCTGATGAGCGCGCGTTTGATGGTGTTCATGGATTATCGTTCACTCGTTCAAGTAAATATCGCGGGGTCGGCGGGAAGACCCTTATGACAGGGAAGCGCGAAGGAAATCCATTTCTCAAAAACACCGCCCTTCTGCGGACGGATTGTAGGTTGGGGTGAGCGCGGCGAACCCCAACAGTCTCAAAATATGAGGTCAGAGACGAATTAAGTACTGCCTGCCGAAACATTCAG
>JACRMO010000041.1:0-2634 GCA_016214925.1 Gammaproteobacteria bacterium | reverse complement strand
CTCTGACCCCTTTTTTTCCTTCACAGCTCCAGTCCGTACTGACGCAGTTTCTTGCGCAAGGTGGTGCGGTTGATGCCGAGCATTTCGGCGGCACGGGTCTGATTGCCGCGCGCAAAGCGCATCACGGTCTCCAGCATGGCCGGCTCGACCTCGGCCATCACCAGCTGAAAAATATCGGCCGGTTCATGGCCGTCGAGATCGGCGAAGTATTTCTCCAGACAGGTGCGCACGGCATCGCGCACGGTCTGGTGTGAGGTCTGGGATGTCGGAGAGGCCTGGGATGTTTGCGGCGAGGCCTCGCGACGCAGGGTCGCGGCGTTCACAACGTTCTGTTTCTCGGCCGGTACACTCATGCCGCCAACTCCTCGCCGTCCGCCAGCCGCGCAAAAAATTCCTGGGTCAGCGCGAGCTGATCGGTAATCGTCTCCAGACGATTGACGCGGTCGCGGAATACCGCACCGCCCGGCTGACCCTTGCTGTACCAGGAGATGTGCTTACGCGCGATGCGCACACCGGTGGACTCGCCATAGAAGGCGTACAGGTTATCGAGGTGGCCCAACATGATACTGCGGATCTCCTCTACAGAAGGCTCGGGCAGATGCCGCCCGGTTGCCAGATAATGTTCGATTTCACGAAAAATCCACGGTCGCCCCTGCGCCGCGCGACCAATCATCACCGCATCGACGCCGGTGTGCTGCAAAACTTCCCTAGCCTTCTCCGGCGTGCGGATATCACCATTGGCGATCACCGGGATGCGCACATTCTGTTTGATGGCGCGGATCGTATCGTACTCGGCCTCGCCGGTGTAACCGCAGGCGCGCGTGCGCCCATGCACCGCCAGCGCCTGGATGCCCGCCTGCTCGGCGAGCTCGGCGATGCGGATGCCGTTGCGGTGGGATTTATCCCAACCGGTGCGGATCTTCAAGGTCACCGGCACATCGACGGCATTGACCACGGTATCGAGAATGCGTTTGACCAGGTCCTCGTCCTGCAACAGCGCCGAACCGGCCATCACATTGCAGATCTTCTTCGCCGGGCAGCCCATGTTGATGTCGATGATCTGTGCGCCGTTGGCCACATTGTGCCGCGCGGCCTCGGCCATCATCGCGGGTTCGGCCCCGGCGATCTGCACCGACTTGGGCTCGACTTCGCCTTGGTGATTGGCGCGGCGCAAGGTCTTGGCGCTGCCCCACAGCAGGGAATTCGAGGACACCATCTCGGACACGGCCAGCCCGGCGCCCAGTTGCTTGCACAACTGACGGAACGGTCGGTCGGTCACACCTGCCATAGGCGCGAGCACCAAGTTGTTTCTGAGTTCGTAAGGGCCGATGAGCATCGCCTGCATCCAGGTCTTATCGCCAATGCATAACGCGCAGGACGGCAAATGATACTCGCACGCGCCGCGCGGCGGAAGCGGTCGCGATCACCGCGCGCGGCAGAGCACTGTGCAAAACCCGGACCGGGCACGCACCCTGCGCGCGAGTCCGCAGGATTTCACGGACTTATACGATGTCAATGGCGGATAGCGCGATGTGACCGTGGCAAACCTGCCCCACGCGCATGCACACTTCAGCGATCGGCGCCCTCATCTGATGCGGCCTGATTGGCAGACCGCATCGAACGATTCAGAGAAATTCGAACTGAAACGAGACCGCCTCGAACTGAGGCGCGACCACTTCCAGCGTCACCTGCACGGGCTGGCCTGGACGCACGCCCGCGCGAATGTCCACGCCCGGCGACAGATAATCTTTCGGCGCAAAGCGCCGACCGGCCGCACGGTTGCCGGACACATCGGTGAGGTGCAATTCCAACACCGGATACGCGATCACCTGATCGGCGCGGCTGATAAAGGTCAGATCCACCAGCAGCGCCTGGGCAACCCGTGGGTGTTCGCGCACCACGCGCTCGACCACCTCGATGCGCCCGGGCAGGCGTGGCCAGGGCAGATCGCAGCCCAGCACCGTGCAGAAGCGTTGCAGCGCCGGTCGCCATGCCGCGCGCTCATACAGCGGCACACGCTGCAGATACAGCCATTGCCCGCCCAACACGGCCAACAACACCAGAATCGCCAATCCACCCAGCATGCGCGGGCCGGTCGACCGGGGCGCCGACACCTCGATCAGCAGAGCCTCTTGGATAACCTCGGGCGCGAGGACGACCGGAGGTATGGCAGCCTCTAGCGAAGCCGTAGGTGTCACCACTTCGGGAGATGCCATCGCCGCCTCGGCCGCTTGAGCGGACGGCTTGGTCACGTTGGACTCGGTGCCGCTGTCGATCGATCCTTCGACCTGAGCCACCCAGGGCGATAATCCGGGGCCAGCTTCGGAAGCAGATTCGGCGTGAGATTCCCGGGCGGATTCCCGGGCGGATTCCCGGGCGGATTCCTGGAGAGATTCGGGACCGGGCGCGACGACCACGGCTTCCCTCTGATCCGGTTGTGCGTCCTGATCCGGTTGCGAATCGGGGAGCGTGGTTTCCGCGGGAACCTCGCCAAACGCTGCCGCGGCCGGCCCGACCTCGGCCTCCACCGGTGTGACCAGCACCTCGGGGTCTTCCGCCAGACTGTCCAAGGCATTGAACTGTGCGCCGCAACGTCCACAGCGCACCTGCCCCTGCGCAACACGCAGCGTCTCG
>JACRMO010000040.1 GCA_016214925.1 Gammaproteobacteria bacterium | reverse complement strand
GTCCGTGTATTCAGGATAGACCAAATTCGCCCGCGGTAGGCTGCGCCATGCAGATCACCTATGATCTGGGGCAAGGCATGCCCGCCGGGATCGGGCATAGTGAAGGTGTGGCAGGGGCAACCTGCAATGAACTCTATTAGGCGGAGCACATGAAACCCACCCAGGCCCTGCCGATTGAGGCCCTGACGACACGCTGCAATCCAGAGGCGCTGCCGTTCCAGAGTACCGAGGAGTTGGCCGATTTTGCGGACATCCTCGGCCAGGAACGTGCGCTGGAGGCGCTGCGATTCGGTTTGGCCGGCCGGCGCCCCGGCTACAACCTGTTCGCCCTGGGCGCGAGCGGCATCGGCAAACACTCGGCCGTGATGCGCCAGTTGGAGCAACGCGCGGCGCAGGGTGAGGTGCCGCCGGACCTCTGCTATGTCGCCAATTTCGAGGAATCCTCGCGCCCGCGCCTGCTGCGTCTACCGGCCGGACGCGGCGCGGTGCTGCGCCAGGATATGCTGCATCTGGTCGAGGAACTGGTTGGCTCGTTGCCGGCCGCGTTGGACAGCGAGGAATTCAAGGCGCGCGTGCGCCAGATCGAACACGCCTTCGAACAACGCCAGGCCGAGGTCATCCAGGCGTTGCGCGAGAAGTCCGAAGCGCAGCAAGTCAAGCTCTACGAACAGCCCGGTGAGTTCACCTTCGCGCCGCTGCGTGACGGTCAGGCGCTGGATATGCACGCCTTCAATGCGCTGCCCGATGCGGACCGGCAGGCGATCGAGACCAAAGTCGCTGCATTGCAGGCGGAACTGACCGAGATACTGGAACAGCAGATTCCGCAATGGCAGAAAGAACGGCGTGCCGCGTTACGCGCGCTGCACCGCGATACCACCCGCGCGGTGGTGCAGCAGGTGCTGGCAAGTCTGCGTGCCCGATACGCCGATCTGTCCGCCGTCAGCACCTATCTGGACAGCGTCGAACAGGCGGTCATCCACAACACGCGCGATTTTCTAAAACGCGAAGGTGCCGATGCCGTGTCCGCCGGCGATCATTCCGCGTTCCGCAACTATCAGGTTAATCTGTTGGTCGATCACAGCACCACCCGCGGCGCCCCGGTGGTGTTCGAAGACAATCCCACCTTCACCGCGCTGGTCGGGCGCATCGAACATCAAGCACAGTTCGGCGCCTTGGTCACGGATTTCAATTTGATCCGCGCCGGCGCGCTGCACCGCGCCAACGGCGGATATCTGGCCATCGACGCGCACAAACTGCTGACCCAACCGTTCGCCTGGGAGGGGCTCAAGCGGACGTTGCGGGCCCGCGAACTGCGCATCGAATCGCTCGGTCAGGCCTACAGTCTCATCAGTACGGTTTCATTGGAACCGGAACCGTTACCACTGGATGTGAAGATCGTACTGGAAGGCGACCGGGCGCTGTATTACTTGTTGCAGGCCTTCGATCCGGAGTTCGCCGAGCTGTTCAAGGTCGCCGCCGATTTCGAAGACGTCATCGACCGCAGCGACGTCAACATCACGCACTACGTCCAGTTGATTGCCACCTTGGTGCGGCGCGAGGGCTTACGGGCCTTCGATCGCACCGCGGTCGCGGCCGTCATCGATCACAGCGCACGACTCGCCGCCGATGGGCGCAAACTCTCCACACGCATGCGCGATATCCTGGATATCCTGCAAGAGGCCGATTTTTACGCTGGCGAGGCAGGCCAGGCGCGCGTGCGGGGCGAGGATGTCCAGCGGGCCATTCAAGCGCGCATCGAACGCGCCGACCGCGTGCGCGACCAGCTGCATGAAGAGATCCAGCGCGGCATCCTCAATATCGACACGGCCGGCAAAGCGATCGGCCAAGTGAACGGTCTCACCGTGCTGGAGGCCGGTACCTTCAGCTTTGGTCTGCCGGCGCGTATCACCGCGACGACACGTTTAGGCGAAGGCGAGGTGATCGACATCGAACGCGAAGTGGATATGGGCGGGCCGATCCATTCCAAACAGCTTTCTGGGGGCGCGTTATGCGCAGAATTTCCCGCTGTCGCTGTCCGCGAGTCTGGCCTTCGAGCAGTCTTATTCCGGCGTCGAAGGCGACAGCGCCTCGTTGGCGGAACTGTGCGCGCTGTTGTCGTCGCTGGCAGGCTTGCCGCTCGATCAATCCCTGGCCGTGACCGGCTCAGTGGATCAGCAGGGACGGGTGCAGGCGGTGGGTGGGGTGAACGAAAAGATCGAAGGGTTCTTCGATGTCTGCGCACAGCGCGGGCTCACGGGTACGCAGGGCGTCATCCTGCCACAGGCGAATGTGCAACATTTGATGTTGCGCGCCGAGGTTGTGGACGCTGTGCGCGAGGGTCGCTTCCGGGTCTATGCCGTGGCCGATGTCGACGCGGCGATGGCGTTGCTGACTGGGCGTTCCCCCGGCCGTGCGCACGCCATGGGTGAGTTTCCGCCCAAGAGCATCAACGGGCGTGTGCAGGAGCGTCTGGCCGACTTCGCGCGGCTGCGCCTGGCCTTTTCCGGCGCCGTGCGCGAGCCGCCTGCGGGGGGTGGTGAGGGAGCCACCTAAGATACGGGTTTTGTAGGAGCGGGCCTTGGACTGAGAAGGGTGCCGCGAACAGATAAAAGTAGCTACAGAAGACGTCCCCTGAGGTTGACAGTCAAAGTCCCCCTAGCGTAAAGTTCGCGCTCCGCGATTGGGGCTATAGCTCAGCTGGGAGAGCGCTTGCATGGCATGCAAGAGGTCGTCGGTTCGATCCCGACTAGCTCCACCAAATTGCACGGGTTGACGGTTATGCATCGCTTCGGCCAGCTCGCAGTGTACTTGGGTATTCTGCTGGTGGCGGTGGGACTGGTGGGTGGTTTTACCGCCATGTTCCGGGATGCGGATGGATTGGCCGTCAATCTTTTAGTTCTAGTGCCGCTCGGCTTTGCGGCATTGCTTACCGGTGTAGTGGTTACCCAACTGCACCGTCCAAGCGAATGAAGTTCAGTCCTGTCCCCTTCGTCTAGAGGCCTAGGACACCGCCCTTTCACGGCGGCGACAGGGGTTCGACTCCCCTAGGGGACGCCATATTCGACCTTCCAAAAGCGATCGCAAGATCGCTTTTTTCTTTTCCGTGCCACTCAATGCTGCATGCCTTCGATAAGCAGGGCGGACAGACGCTGACTTTAGGCGTTGGTTTGACGGTGATCATGTTTTGAGGAATCTGATCTGCGGGTCGGATGAGATCGTTTGGTTATACTGATTGGAAGGGACAGACAAGCGGCAAGGGATAGTGGTGACTCGATATCCGGGGGGCTGTAATGCGTGAACGTAGACATGCGAATAAGATCATCGCCTTCGTGCTGGCGGGAGGGCAGGGGTCGCGCCTGCATCCGCTGACCGCGGAGCGCTGCAAGCCGGCGGTGCCGTTCGGCGCGCGCTATCGCATCGTGGATTTCGTCCTCAGCAATCTGATCAATTCCGGCATTCGCGCCATCTATCTGCTGGTGCAGTACAAGGCTCAGTCCTTGATCGAACATGTGCGCAAGGCCTGGGAGATTTCGCCGCTGTTGCCGGACCAGTTTGTGACAGTGGTGCCGCCGCAGATGCATACGGGCGCGGAGATGTTTCACGGGACCGCGGACGCCGTCCACCAGAGCTTGCGCCTGATCAAGTCATTCAGACCCGATCTGGTTGTGGTGTTCGGTGCCGATCACATCTATCGCATGGACGTTGAGCAAATGGTCTTGTTCCATCGGCAGCATCAGGCCGATGTGACGATTTCCGCGCTGCCGGTTCCGGTCGGACAAGCCTCGAGTTTCGGTGTGATCGCGGCGGACAGTGACGGCCGCGTGCAGGCGTTTCAAGAGAAGCCCGCTCAGCCGAGCGAGATGCCGGGGAAGCCGGGCTTTGCCTATGTGTCCATGGGCAACTACGTCTTTAACGCCGATGTTCTGGTGCAGGCGCTCGTCGAGGCGCATGAAAAGGGTGAGACGGACTTCGGTCAACATGTGCTGCCGCGTTTGCTGCGCACGCACAGCCTATATGCCTACGATTTCATGACCAACGAAATTCCCGGGCTCAAGCCTTATGAGGAACGCGGCTACTGGCGCGATGTCGGCACCATCGATGCTTATTTCGACTGCCATCGGGATGTGCTCGGTGAGGAACCGCGCTTCGACGCATTCAATCCGCAATGGCCGATCTATTCGAGCAACTATCAGGGGCCGGTCGCACGCATTCTCGGCGGCGATATCGACAATGCCTTGCTCGGTGCAGCCAGCATGGTCTGCCGCGGCGCGCGGGTGCACAACAGCATCATCCGCCGCGAAGCCGTCGTGGAAGCCGGTGCCGAATTGGAGGACTGCATCGTGATGGATTACGCACGCATCGGCGCCGGTTCGAAGTTGCGCGGTGTCATCGTCGACCGGCATAACGCGATCGAACCCGGGACGTGTATCGGTTATGACCGCGACGATGACGCGCGCCGTTATGTCGTGACCCCCGGCGGGGCGGTGGTGATTCCGCGGGGTGACATCTGCTTTTATGCGCGCAACTCCCGCGGTCAGGGTCCTGGCTATATGGAATAGCTGAAAAGCCGGGTGCGTGCTTCCAGGCTAACGCTGCGCGGAATAACCTGGGGCAATCCCTTCTGTGATGTGCAGGGGTCGTTCTTGAGTGTGGAGAAACCAGCGCTCCAGCAGCAGGTGCTGGACGAACCAGCGCTTGGCCAATAAGTCGCCGGCCAATCGTGATTTAACACCCGCCGGGAGGAGGTCGGTCCACGCACGGGCGCCGCGCGTACCGAAACGCGCTGTCAGGCGCTGGACGTACGGTTCCAGAGCATCGCGCGAGTAGCGTCCTTCCGCCTGCAGCAGCGTGGTCGCCGCCAACAGGCCGGATTCGATGGCCGGGCGAATGCCTTCGCCGCTTTCGGTATAGGCCAAGCCGGCGGCGTCGCCGATCAGCAACACGCCGTCATCGATCAGCGTGCGTCGCGCATGTCGGTAGAGCAGGTAGGCGTGGCCTTTGAAACGTGGCGTGATGTCTGCCGGCACGCGACCAGTCGTCACCAGAAACTGCTGGAAGTCAGCCACATGTCGCGCGAGTCCGTGCTTGTCCTCGCGTCCCAGGCCGATGTTGATGAAGTCGCCTTTGCGCACGCACCAGCCATAGCCCTTGAGATCTGCGCAGAAGTACAGTTCCGGTACTTCGGATTTGACCTGATACGCAGACTGCTCGGCGGCATCGATTGCGTATTCGCACTCCTGGGCATGCACGGCGAGTTCCCTCTGCCCGACATCGGCGCCGAGGAAGCGCGCGACCGGGCAGAAGTGACCGCCGGCGCCGACGATCACCGGTGTTTGTAATGTGCCATTGACCTGCCAACCGTCCTGGGTGCGCGACAGGGTTTCGAGCGGCTCGCCTAGACGGAGTCGCGCGTCTGCACGGCGTAACAGGTAATCATCGAATTCGCAGCGGCGAATTCCATAACTGACGGCGTGATCGTATTGGGTGTCGAGCATCGACCCGCCCAGGCGTCCGACGCGAAAACCGCTGATGGGCTGGAATACATGCTGTTGGCGGTAGTCTTCGCTATCCAGCTCGAGTGCTTCGATAACCGCGGGCGTGATCCAGCCCGCGCAGACCTTGTCGCGCGGAAAGCGCATCTTGTCCATGACCACGACATCGAGCCCGGCCTTGCGCAACGCCCAGGCGCAACTGCTGCCGGCGGGGCCGCCACCCACGATCAAGACATCGCATCGGTCCATACTTTGTTACGTCCTCTTTGCGTACAGATGATCTCGGGTCCAGGCGATGTCGTTCAATCCCGGGCGCGTGAACACGATCTGGAAGAGTTGCAGCCAGCCGGTGGTGAATCCGGCGAGCGATCCCGCGAGATAGAGACGCCAGGCCCTGACGAAATCCTCATCGAACCGTTCGCGCACCGTATCTCGACGGGCATCGAAGCGGGCCAACCAATGCTCCAGGGTCTTGGCGTAGTGCAGACGCAGGTTTTCCACGTCCAGCACCGAGAATCCCCAGGGTTCGAACACCTCCATCATTTCACGCAAGGTCGGCGGGTAGGAGCCGGGGAAGATGCGATGCTCGATCCAGGCATTCATGGGGCAGGGTTGATCGCGCGCGATGGAGTGGATCAAACCTCGGCCATTGGGTTCGAGACAGCGATCAATGATGCCACCCAAGGCTTGGTAATTGGCGCGCCCGACATGCTCCAGCATGCCGACCGAGACGAACACGTCGCAGCGACCGGCGATATTCCGATAATCGTCTTCGATATACTCGACCTGCTTGTCCAAACCCTCCGCGGCGGCGCGGTCCTGCGCATAGCGAATCTGTTCGTGAGAAAGATTGAACGCGCGCACCGTGACGCCATAGTGCCTGGCCATATGCCGTGCGAGCGCGCCCCAGCCGCAGCCGGCTTCGATCACGGTCTCGCCGGGCTGTAGCCGTAGTTTGCGGCAGACATGATCCATCTTGGCGCGCTGGGCTTGCTCAAGGCTCGACGTCGATGTTGGGAAATAGGCGCAGGTGTACACCATTTCCTCATCCAGCCAGAGCTGGAAGAAATCATTGCCGAGATTGTAGTGGTGATGAATGTTGTCGGGTGAATCGGCCGTTGAGTTGGGTCGTGCACGATTGCGCCACTCTCCGAGAAGCTTAATCAACGGGGATTGCCGATTTGCCGCGGGCGCGGCACGGTATATGGCTTCGAGAAAGCCGACCAGATCGCCTTCCACCTCCAGCGTGCCGCGGGTGAAGGCATCGCCGAAATTCAAGTCCGGATTGAGCGCCAGCCGCCATAAGGTATGACGATCATGGATATGCAGGCGTCTGGTCTGCGGCGTGCAGGTATCCGGAAGTTTATCGCCGTTCCAGAGAACGAACTGGATGTCGGGATTTCCGAGAAGGACGAGCAATTTTCGCAGTGCCAAACGTTCTATCCATGAAGGCGGTGCATGCTCCGATAGCGTTGGGTCAGAGTGACCCCATGGCGGTACGCCCAGAGAATGAGACGAGGCACCCTGTAGTTGGCGATTGTATCTTGTCATGGGCATTTCCTTATTCGTGCCTTCCGGATTTCACATAGGTTCCAACAAGCGCGGCTTCCGCGATGACATGTCCCTGCATCGCCATCAGGCGCTCTGCTTCTCCCAGCGGAACACGCGCATCGGCGGTATGTTGAATAATTCCAGCTCCATGCGGCCTGTTCCCAGGAATGGCTCGCACAGTGACGTGACACGATTGCTCACCTGGTACGCAACGAAGCGTCCATTAGTCGGCAGTGCGGCGGATATCCTTGCCAGCACCTCGGAGCCCGCGCTCTGGCTCATCGTGGAAAACGGTATGCCGGATATGATCACATCCGGCGCGCCGAGGCCGTATCTCGACAGGATATCTTCCAGATCGGAAGCAGTGCCGAGATGTGCGATCAGGCGTTTGTCTTTAATGCGCCCGATCAAACGGTAGAACTGCGGGTTTATCTCAATACTCAGAAGCCGGGCATTGGCAGGCATTGCCCGCAAAATGGCCTGTGTCGTTCCACCCGTGCCAGAACCCAGTTCTACGATCGTGCGGGCGGATTTGAGTCCGGCGGACTTGAGCAGGCGCTGTTCCAGAAAACGTGAGCTCGGAATCACTGAGCCGATTTGCAAGGGGTGCTTGAGAAACTCCTGGAAGAAGGTTATCCGCTCGCGCAACAGGGGGGTGGATGGCTTTCCGTTGGACATCTGACGCACTCCTTTGACCAGATGAGCTGCTATACATACCTTGCCTGCACAAATTGTAGTTCGTTCTTGCAGTTAAGCCAAAAATGCCTTTGCGTGAGTTTGCTGCCGTAAGGAAACCTATTCAAATTGGTTATGAGCCAGGTCCGGAAATCCAGACGGTACGGTTATCTTGATTTGGATCAATCAAGCCGATGTCGGTAGGCAATACTTAGCAGGCGACGCCGGGCCCAGCCGAATGGGAGGGTTGAGTGGCGAAATCGGATAAGGCCAGTCATGACAATGACGCAGCTCAGGCAGGGTGCTCGGACGGACTGCGCTGGAGGAACTAAACTAACTAACGAAGGATATAAATGCAGGTTGGGCGGTATTGATGTGGTAACCAAATAGTTAACAGTTGGAGGGAGCAGTCATGCGTAAGTCTGAAACTCAATCTTCCCGTGATAAACCAAAGTCGGCATCGCGTTCGGAAGGCGGATCGCCGGTAGCATCTGGTATGAACACCGAGCAGCGTTGGGAAATGATTGCTGAGGCGGCCTATTTCATGGCCGAGCACCGCGGCTTTAACGGCGGAGACCCCGTCCAGGATTGGTTGACCGCGGAGTCGGAAATCGATGCCCTCTACAGTACCCGTCCAGCGACCGCCGAAGAGGCCTCGGCCTATGCGCGCTTACGTGAGGAGGTCAGGAAGGCTTTGTCACAGGTGCAGGATGTCGTCGATGCGGCTGCCGTGAAGGGCGCGTTCGAGCGGGGTGTGAGCGAGGTGAAACGTTTGGAAAACTATTCCGCGGAGGTCATGCACAAGGTCGCTGCCGCATTGCGGGAGGACATGGCCCGCACGGCTGAACGCATGGGTCCGACCTGGGAGCATTTCTCCGAACGTAGCGGTGATCTGTTCTCCGTGTGGAAAGACCGCAGCCGCAGTTTCCTCAATCGGTCCGCCGAGGCGGTGCGTGCCTGGTTACGTCATGAACGTCAGGGACGGGAACACTAGGTCGAGTACCGAGAGGATGCGGCGCCTGTTTCAGCGTGCATGCATTGCAGTGAAGAAGTCACGAGGGAGGCATCACTATGGCCACACATGTGCATGTGCCGCAGGTTGGGGCGCCGGACCCCGAACTCAATAACTCGCCCTTCGCCGAGGAAACCGACGAGGACTATGAAGTGTTGCGCCGTGAAGTGCCCGGCGAGCCGGTGTGTTATTTCAACAACCAGAGTTATCGCCATGACAACTACGTCTGCAGCGGAAGCACGTTGATGCGCTGCGATTACGGCATCTGGGTGCGGATGGGATCGTGCGATCCTGACAATCCTTAATCCAACACGAGGGCGACCTGAACCTGTGCATCGAAGTGGGTATCCCGGAACGGCTCAATATCGAGGGGTGCGTTCAGGATTGGGGCGGAAAGCATACCAGTATCCCCGGACCTGGACTCTGAATGTGCACCCGCCCCCCGGCAGCCGCAATCGGCGCGGCGAGTTCGGCCAATTCGTTCAAGCCCTGTATCTCCGCGACTTTATCCAGCAGATCCGCGCCGCCGCTCACATCGATCAGTTCGGGCTCGGCGGCGTTTGCATCCGGATACAGATGCCGGAACAGCGCGAAATGATAATCGGGGGCGAGCTGCAGCTCGAAACTCACCCGTCCTTGCACGAGGCCATATAAAGCCGTGAGGGTGGTTTGACCTTCCCAGATCAGGCGTTCCTCGGGTTTGTCGTTCATGCGCGCCTCCTGTTCGGGTTCCGGGTCGGGGCAACTTGAAGTATAGAAATGTTTTCCGGGCAGGGTTGCGGCCGATCGCGGCGCAGTGCGCGATGCCGGCGTGTCTATACCTAGAATATGACAATTGCCACAAGTTATGTGGAACACTGACCCGGAAAATCCAATGAGCACGAGGCCTGAACGATGACGGGCGCGAACGACAGCCGCGTGCATCCGTGCAGGAATACACGCTGAAAGACGGACGCCGCATCCGTCTGCTTGCGGAAGGCCGCCTGGTGAATCTCGCCGCCGCGGAAGGCCATCCGGCAGCGGTCATGGACATGAGTTTTGCCAATCAAGTTCTGTGCGCAGTGTACTTGTCGCGTGGTAACGGCAAGCTCGAAAACAGCGTGCATCCGGTGCCGGTCGCGATCGATCAGGAAGTCGCGCGCCTGAAACTGGCGGCCATGAAGGTACGGATCGATGCATTGACCGAGGAGCAGGCCAGCTATCTTGCTTCCTGACAGGAAGGCACTTGATGCGTGGTGGCTAGCGGCCAATGGGCAGTTTCGATCTGATCTGTTGGCGCAACTTGGCCTTCACCTATTTCGATAGCGCATTGCAGGTGCGGGTGGCAGAGACATTATGCCATTAGCGAGGAACCCGCACGCATCTCCATGAACGGTGGCACCGCGCCGACAGGCATTCCACGCATGGGGTTTTTCGTCATCCGCGGTAGCCTTTGGTAGTCTCTGATCCGAACAATAAATCGCGAGACACCACTGATGAAGACGACACGCAATATTGCAGTTGAGGTCGCGTTGCACTGGCGCAGCGGACAAATTACGCATACCGACCGGCGCTACTTCGAGAAGCTCAGTCTGTGGCGGGATTTCTTTCCCGTCGACCTGGGCGAGCGTCTGCGGGATGCTCCGGTCGGGGCGGTCTTTAGCGTTGATGTAACGGCCGGCGAACTTGTGCCGGCGTATGACCGTGCCTTGGTGCAGCAACTCAAACGCAGTCAATTCCGCGAATCGCCACGCCCGGGTCTGCGGGTCGTTCCGCGCAAGGGCCGTTGGTATCCGGCCACGTTTTTCGACACCTCGTTATTCTTCCGCGGCGACACGCGGCCGGGGCGGATACTCAGTGTCGACGATCAACATATCGCCGTGGATTTCAACCACCCGCTCGCGGCGTTCCCCATGCGCGTGGAGGCGGCCGTCGCAGTGGATTATGGCGCCGGTCCCGAGCGCGGTGGGCGCTGCAACGACATCGTCCAGGAGATTACCGCGCGCGGTCCCGGCATGCAGGCGCCGTTACAAGATGGGGAGGTCGACTTTCTCTCGGGCGAGCCGTTCGCGCGCATGGACCCACGCGATGATATGCAGTTCTATGGCGCGCCGCGTCTGGTGCAGCATCTCGACGCGCAGGCGCGGGCGCGTATCACCGACATCTATGCACGGTTTCTGCAACCCGGCATGCGGGTGCTCGACCTGATGAGCAGCTGGACCTCGCATCTGCCCGAGGCGCCCGGCGATCTGCACGTTACCGGCCTGGGGATGAACGCCGAGGAGCTTGCGCAGAACCCGCGCCTGAGTGAACGTGTGGTGCGGGATCTCAATCGTGAAGCCGGTTTGCCGTTCGCGACCGCGAGTTTCGATGCGGTGCTGTGTACGGCATCGGTCGAATATTTGATCCACCCGATTGAGGTGTTCAAAGAGGTCGCGCGCGTGCTCAAGCCCGGCGCGCCGTTCGTGCTGAGTTTTTCCGACCGCTGGTTTCCACCCAAGGCCATCGAGCTGTGGAGCGAACTGCATCCCTTCGAAAGGCTGGGCCTGGTGTTGCAGTATTTTCAGAGTGCGGGTGCGTACGGCGATCTGGGTACGGAATCACTTCAGGGTCTGCCGCGTCCGGAGGACGGCTGTTGAAAAACGCGCTGAGTGGCGCATCGCCGCGTTGGAGACGAACTCAAAATGCTCATTTACTCCGTGTAAACTCCGCTTTTTCGTCCGTCTCCGCCTTGCGCTGCATCCCCTGATCGCATTTTTCAACAGCCTGCTAGGGGTGTTCCGCGGCGCTATGCGCCTGATGTTCGAGCGTCTTAATCTGTTCGGCGGTGAGGTGCCGGGCGAGTTGCGTCAGGCTTTCCTGCGCGGCTTGGTCGCCCGCGGTCACGGCGCGTGCGTACCAGAAATAGGCCTGTTCGATATCGCGATCGATGCCGCGGCCATTTTCGTAGGCCCAGCCCAAACCCTGTTGGGCCTCGGGCACGCCGCTCTTCGCCGCGAGCTGCCACCAGAACACCGCTTTGCCGTCGTCGACGGGAATTCCCAGGCCTTTGTGATAATGCCAACCGAGGAAATGCTGGGCCAGCGGATCGCCGTCGATGGCGAGCGCCTCGGTGAGAACGAACGAGGTTTCGAAGTCGCCGCGTTGCAGGGCGGTCACGGCACGGCTCAACAGAGGATCTTCTTTGCGCATGGTTCCAGTGTACCCTGTGCCTGTAGCGCGAATAAACGGCGCGATTGCAGGGGATAAGCGCCATATGTCATGAAGACCGCAGTTACGGTCAGGTGTAGCGGATGCCCACCACCCAATAGTGCGTCGGGCCTTGGGGCGTTTCCACACGCACTTCATCGTCGAGGGCGCGTTTCAACAGGGCGCGCGCCAGTGGTGAGTCCATGCTGATCCAGCCCTGCTTGGGATCGAACTCGTCCGGACCGACGATACGGTATTCGTAGGTCTTGCCCGCAGCGTCTTCCAGACTGACCCAGGCACCGAAGAACACGCGGTTGAGATCGCTGGGCAGTTGTCCGACGACCTGGAGGTCCGGCAGGCGTTTTTGCAGATAACGGATACGCCGATCGATTTCGCGCAGTTCCTTTTTGCGGTAAATGTACTCGGCATTCTCGGAACGGTCGCCTTCGGCCGCCGCCGCGGACAAGGCCTGGGTCACGTCGGCACGGCGCTTCCACAGTGCATTCAATTCATCTTGAAGCTGCTGGTAGCCCGCCGGGGTGATGTAGGGCGAGGCCTTGGGTTGGGGTGGTCGGTAGCGTGACATGCGGGCAAGTGCGCCGTGATGGGAGTCGGCACAACTATACCCGCGCTGGTATGCTGGCGACAGATGACGGCGGGGAGGCGCGGACGATGGGCGAACAGGCGCAATGCTGGAAGTGCGGGGCAGCGGTGGCGGACCAGCTACTGGTGCCGGGACGGCGTGTGGCGCGGCAGGCGGAATGTCCACAGTGCCGCACCGAACTACACGTGTGTCGCGCCTGCACGTTCTACGACACCCGCGTCGCCAAACAGTGCCGCGAAACAATCGCCGAAGAGGTCAAGGACAAGACCCGCGCGAATTTCTGCGACTACTTTCAGTATCGGGAGGATGCGTACATGCCTGGCGACGACAGCGAGGCGGAGGCGGCGCGGAGTGCCTTCCTGAACGTTCGATCCTGTAGGATGGGTGAAGGCGCTTTGCGCCGTAACCCATCACGCACGGCACAAGCTCATAGTGATGGGTTGCGCTATGCTCCACCCATCCTCGACCGTAGTTCATTAGCTGCCTAACGGGGTATCAGTCGAGGTTGCGGTATTTTGAAATCAACCAAACAGCGAACTTGCACCCCACCCTACACCGAACAGAATCGCCATGAAAGCCCCCTGCAAAGGGAGTGAATACATGAGCGACTGCCAGTAGACGCCTCGTTCATGTGCCATTTGCGCTTTCCCTTGAGGAAAGTGCATTCCAATAAATGCCGCCGCTATGGTGCCGGGTACCAATATCCATGGAGAGAGATTCAGGTATCCACATATCACTATACCGATCAACAAAACTGTGCCTAGCATGATTCCCCCTGTTGAATGAACTTCCTATCATCCACAAACACGGTATACGTCATACACGCTCATGTCGGATTAATCCAACACACACCTGCCAAGCAATCAGTCATGCTCGATCCGGTCGATCCAGTCGAATTTATTTGCCGACAGTGTTTGCTCGCCGTCCCAACGGTAAGCCACCAATTTACCGCCGCGCTTGGCGACACTGTAGTCAAGACATGCGATATTGCTGGCCAGCGGCTCGGGTTTCCCTTCCAGCCAATAGTGCCCGAGGAAGCAAGGAGGCTGGTCGTGTCCATACTCGATGAGGTGGTCGCCCTCAATGTCGTCATCAGGAATGGCAGTTCGTGCGCTTTCCGGGCCGATGAAGAGTTTTTGGTAAGAATTTGCCGTTTTATCCCACCAGCGGATGCGAATGTGGTGACGGACGTTCCCGTCTTTGTCTTCGAAGCTGAGTCCTTCTTTGAGGGGAATCTCCTTGCCCTTCAGCAGCGTCTCAATGGCTTCGTACTGCCAAGT
>JACRMO010000168.1 GCA_016214925.1 Gammaproteobacteria bacterium | reverse complement strand
CAGGATCTCATCGACGACTTTATTGACGCCGGGATTTTGCAGCCCGATGGCGTTGAGCATGCCGTCGGGGGTTTCGTAAACGCGGTGCGCGGGATTGCCCAGACGCGGCTTTTCCGTGGTGCCCTTGAGACAAATGGCACCGATGTCGCGGTTGGAAAAGCCGGCGACGCGGGTGTATTCCTCACCGAAACCGACGCAGCCCGACAACAACACCAACGGCGAATTGAAGCGCATGCCGCAGAAAGTGATCGCCAATTTTTTCTGGTCTTCAATCGTCATGGTCGCTGCGTCGCTACGGAAGGGTATGATGGCGCTTCCTGGATGATTGCCGTGGTCACTATAAATGTTTCACGTCGTCTTGTATCAGCCGGAAATCCCGCCCAACACCGGCAACATCATACGCCTTTGCGCGAACACCGGCAGCCGCCTGCACCTGATTCATCCGCTCGGTTTCGCGTTGGAAGACAGCAAACTCAAACGCGCCGGGCTGGATTATCACGAATGGGCCGAGGTGCGCGAATACCCGAATCTGGAGGCGTTTATGCGCGACGTGCAACCGGCGCGGCTGTTCGCGTTGTCGACGCGCGGTGCGCAGCGTTACGACCAGGTTCGCTATCGGGCGGGCGATGCCTTTTTGTTTGGTCCGGAAACACGGGGATTGCCGGCCGAACTGCTGGCGGGCTTGCCACCCGAACAGGTTTTGCGTCTGCCCATGCGTCCGCACCAACGCAGTCTGAATTTGTCGAACGCCGCGGCAGTGACGGTCTACGAGGCGTGGCGGCAATTGGGCTTTGCGGATGGCGGTTGATTTGTATAAACCATGCGTATTCACACCAAAGGACGCAAAGAGCGCGAAGGAATTTATCAATAAAACCGCTTGGCGCTCTTTGCGTCCTTTGGTGTGAATAGAATTACGCCGTTTCCGCCTTCGGTTCCCGCGCCAACAGTGCATGCACGGCCGCGCGTGGATCGAGGCCGTTGTAGATCACTTGATAGACCTGTTCGCTGATCGGTAACTCGACGCCGTATTGCTTGCCGAGTTTGTGAATCTCGCGTGCGGTATCGACACCTTCGACCACTTGATCGATGGCCTTGTGCGCCTCTTCGCGCGATTGGCCGCGACCCAGCGCCAGGCCCATGCGTCGGTTGCGCGACTGGTCGTCGGTACAGGTCAGCACCAGATCGCCGACGCCGGCCAGACCCATGAAGGTTTCGCGCTGACCGCCGAGCGCCTCACCGAGGCGGATCATTTCCGCAAGACCGCGCGTGATCAGCGCGGCGCGGCTGTTGGCGCCGAAGCCGAGGCCGTCGGAGATGCCGGCGGCAATCGCCAACACGTTTTTCATCGCTCCGCCGAGTTCGAGTCCGATGCGGTCGGTGCTGGTATAGGCGCGGAAGGTTGCGCCGCGCAACAACGCGGCGAAATGTTCCGCGACCGCTGTGGTGTTACCGGCGACGGTGGCCGCGGTCGGTAGACCGGCGGCGACTTCGCGCGCGAAGGTCGGGCCGGAGATGACGGCATGTGGCGTGCCCGCCGGCAAAACTTCCTCGGCGACCTGATGCAGCAGTTTTCCCGAGGCCATTTCCAGGCCCTTGGTCGCCCAGGCGAGCGGCGTGCCCGGTGCCAGTTTGGGCGCAAGCATCGTCAGTACCGAGCGGAAAGCGTGACTCGGCACCACCACCAGTACATCGGCCTGATTGGCGAGTGCGGCATCGAGATCGTCGCGGGGAATGGTGCATCGGGCAGGTAGCGCGCATTGCGCCGTGTGCGAACAAGCTCCGCCATGACCGGCGGTTCATTGCCCCACAGGCGGACGGTATGGCCGTTGCGCGCGAGCAGGATGGCCAGCGCCGTGCCCCAGGAGCCGGCGCCGAGGACGGCGATGGGACGTTGCGCGGCCATCCGTAGAGCGATCAGTGTTGGGCTTGTTGTGGTTCGGCGGCCTTCGCTTGCATCTGCTGGGCGAACAGGGCGTCGAAGTTGATCGGGGCGAGTACCAGTTGCGGGAAACCGCCACGCGCGACCAGATCGGAGACAGTTTCGCGGGCATAGGGATACAGCGTGCCGGGACAGAAAGCGCCCAGCATGGGGGGGAGTTCCGCCTCGCCGAAACCCTGTGCCGTGAAGATACCGGCCTGCTGGACCTCGACCAAATAGGCGGTGGTGTCGCCGAGCTTGGCGGTTACGGTCAGCGACAGCACGACCTCATGTACGCCTTCTGCGACTTTGTTGGTCTGGGAATTGAGTTCGAGATTGATATCCGGGCGCCAGTCCTGGGTGAAGATCGCCGGCGAATTAGGCGTTTCAAAGGATAGATCCTTTACGTAGATCTTCTGGATGCTGAACTGCTTCTGGTTGGCCTGCGGGTTGTTCTGTTCTGACATGGTGGTTTCCGTCTGCGATGGTGTGATTGATGGGCGCCTTTGATCGGCGACTGGTGTGTTGTCGGCCTAGTATGCCTGAATGCTGGGAGTATTCTGCGCGGGTTATCCCGCGGGTGCCAACAGGGGATCGAGTTTGCCCTGCTGCTCCAGGGCGTACATATCGTCGCAGCCGCCGACATGGAAATCGTCGATGAAGATCTGCGGCACGCTGGTGCGGCCGCTACGCTGGATCATCTCGACGCGCAGGCCCGGCTCCAGGTCGACGCGGATGTCAGTATAGGCCACGCCCTTGTGGTCCAGCAGCATGCGCGCACGTACGCAGTAGGGACAGAAGCCGGTACTGTACATGATGACGGCGGGCATCGCGTTACTTCTTGGTGACAGGCAAGTTCGCGTTTTGCCAGGCGACGATGCCGCCGGCGAGATTATGGACAGTGGCAAAACCCTGCTTGTGCAGTAACCGGGCGGCGCTGCCAGAACGGTTGCCGGTGCGGCAATAGGCGATCAGCGGGCGATCGCGATATTTATCGAGTTCAGGCAAGCGTTTCCCGAGTTGTCCCAGCGGAATGTGCAGAGCGTTGGGGATATGCCCTTGTTTATATTCGCTGTCTTCGCGCACGTCCAGGACCACCGTGCCCTCGGTGTTCATGGCCTGGGTCGCGGCGTGCGGACCCAGGTGCTGGATACCGTCCAGCTGGCGGCGCAGTTCGGCGTGGATGAGCAGGATTGCCAGACCCACGAAGGCCAGTGCAAGGCTCCAGTGGTTACCAACGAATTCGACCAAGCGGCGGGTAGTGTCCATAGCGCGGGGGATGTCTTACAGGGTTAAGGGTGGCTGGGTTAAGGGTGATACGGCCCAAGCCGCGCTATCACGGCGGCCGAGTATCCGGGCGGCGATAGCTTCCATGGCCAACGGGTGTTACTGGCGTGAGCAGAACACGTCGCGCATCATACCAATCAAACGCAGGGTGCGGGAGTCGCCGACGCGGTAGTACACCCGATTGGCGTCCTTGCGCGACGCTAGAATGCCCTTGTCGCGCAGAATGGCAAGATGCTGGGAGATGTTGCTTTGGGACGTGCCCACATGATCGACGATGTCCTGGACACTGACTTCCTGATCGCCCAGTGTGCAGAGGATTTTCAGCCGTAGCGGGTGGGACATGGCCTTGAGCGAACGAGAGGCGCGTTCGATGTCGTCGTCTTGGGTAATCAGGTCGTCATGGGTGACATCTACACTCATCGATTCAGCCTCAAGCAGGGTACGGCACAGGGTGCAGGGTGGGTGCGTTGCAAACAGCTCTGTAATGTTATTCATACTGCCTTTCATTATTAAAACACTATACAATAATAAACCTTTTGAACAACCAGACAACGTCGCTTTTTCGCGCAGCCACGAGGTGGCGACGTGCGGCGATTTTGGGTTAGACTCATTCTAAGCCACTCAAGGAATTGTTGAATACGCCCATGCCTGCGATCCCTAAGCCTGCGGTCCTGCTCATCCTGGACGGTTGGGGTTACTCGGAAGATACCCACTTCAATGCCATTGCCGCGGCGCGCAAACCGGTTTGGGACCGCCTCTGGAACCAGTATCCGCATACCCTGATCCGTACCTCCGGTGCGGCGGTGGGTCTGCCCGCCGATCAGATGGGTAATTCCGAGGTCGGCCATCTCAATCTCGGTTCCGGACGCGTGGTGTACCAGGAGTTCACCCGTGTCAGTCGCTCCATCAAGACCGGTTCATTCTTCAACAACCAGACGCTGACCGATGCGGCGGATCTGGCTGTTGCCAACGACCGCGCTATCCACATCCTCGGCCTGCTCTCTCCGGGCGGCGTGCACAGTCACGAAGACCATATCCACGCCATGGTCGAACTGGCGGTAAAGCGCGGCGCGAAGCGGGTTTACCTGCATGTCTTCCTCGATGGCCGTGATACGCCGCCCCGCAGTGCGACCGCCTCGATCGCGCTGATGGAAGAAAAATTCAAGGAATACGGTGGTGGGCGTTTTGCCTCCATCATCGGTCGTTACTATGCCATGGACCGCGACCACCGTTGGCCACGCATCCAGGCGGCCTATGATTTGATCACGCAGGGCAAGGCGGCTTTCCAGGCGGTTTCCGCGCTGGAAGGTCTGGAGATGGCCTATGCGCGCGACGAGGGCGATGAATTCGTGCAGGCCACCGCCATCGTGCCGCCGGGCGAATCGCCGGTGAAGATCGAAGACGGCGATGTGCTGGTGTTCATGAATTACCGTTCCGATCGCGCCCGCCAGATCACCCGCCCGTTCATCGAGCCGGCGTTCGACGGCTTCGAGCGCGCGGTCACGCCGCGGTTGGGCCGTTTCGTCAGCCTCACCGAATACAACTCGGAATTCGATATTCAGGTGGCGTTTCCGCCGGAGCGCCTGCAGAACGTGCTGGGCGGTTACCTGTCGCGCCTGGGCCTGCGCCAACTGCGGCTGGCCGAGACCGAGAAATACGCGCATGTCACCTTTTTCTTCAATGGTGGACTCGAGGAACCCTTCGAAGGCGAAGACCGCATTCTGGTGCCGTCGCCGCAGGTCGCGACCTATGACCTCAAGCCGGAGATGAGCGCCGTTGAAGTCACGGACCGGTTGGTCGAGGCCATCGACAGCGGCAAGTACGATGTCATCGTCTGCAACTATGCCAATCCTGACATGGTCGGGCACACCGGCAGTTTCGATGCGGCGGTCAAGGCCATCGAGGCCCTGGACCGGTGCCTGGGACGGGTGGAACAGGCGTGCCTGCGCGCCGGTGGTGAAATGCTGATTACCGCCGATCACGGCAACGCCGAAAAGATGCGGGGCGACGACACGGGTCAGGCGCATACCGCGCACACGACCAATCTGGTGCCGTTGGTTTATGTGGGGCGCCCCACCCACCTCAAGGCCAACGGCGCGCTCTGCGACGTGGCGCCGACGTTGCTCGACCTGATGGGGCTGACTCGTCCGGCGGAAATGTCCGGCACGTCGCTGCTCGACCCGCAAGCTGCCGCTGCGGAGCCGCAACTGGAGAGTCGTGGCGCTTAAACGTTTACGGCGCACGGTTATGCTCGGCGGCACCGGCCTGTGTTGGCTGGCGGTTGCGGCGCAGGCCGCCGCTACGCCAAATCAGCCAGATCCAAAACAGGCCAGCGCGGAACTCACCGAGCTGCGCACGCGCATCGGTGCGCTGCAGGCGCAACTCACGTCCTCGCGCGCGCAGGAATCCGATCTCGCCCAAGCGGTCCGCGAGGTCGAACAGCGTATCGGCGAGATCAACCGCAGTGTGCGCGACGTGCATGCGCAGTTGCGTGACGGCGAACGCCAGCTCGACACATTGCAGGGACAATACACCGAGAGCGCCACCACACTGGAACAGGAGCGCCGCGCTTTGGGCCAACAATTGCGCGCAGCCTATCTGCTGGGCCGGCAGGAGCAGGTGAAGTTGCTGCTCAACCAGGAAGACCCCGCCCGCATGGGCCGCACGCTGGTGTATTACCGCTACCTTAATCAAGCCCGCTTGAACCGCATCCAGCAGGTTGAAACCGCGCTGGCGCAGCTTGATGCACTGCAACAGCAGATCGACGCGCAACGCGTGGCATTGACCGAAACCCAGGAGCGCCAGACCGCCGAAATGGACAAACTGGCCGAGGAACGCCAGCGGCGCGCGTCCTTGCTCGGCAAGCTACACGCCGAAATCCGCGATCAAGGCGACCAGTTGGCGCAGATGCAGAAGGACGAGAAGCGGCTAGAGCAGCTGATCAAAGACCTGCAACGTACCCTCGCCGAGGTGATGCCCAAGGACAGCCCGCGCCGACCCTTCGCAAAACTCAAGCACAAACTTCCTTGGCCGGCGAGCGGTAAATTGGCGGCCGGTTTCGGTGACCGGCGCGAGGTCGGCAACCTGCGCTGGCGCGGCGCCTTTATTGCCGCGCCGGCAAATCGCGAGGTGCATGCGGTGGCGCATGGGCGGGTCGCCTTCGCCGATTGGCTGCGCGGTTTCGGGCTGCTCATCATCATCGATCACGGTGACGACTACATGACCCTGTACGGCCATAACCAAGCCCTGTATAAGGCAGTCGGCGACCGGGTTGCGCCCGGCGATGTCATCGCCAGCGTTGGCGACACCGGGGGCATGGATCGCAACGGCGTGTATTTTGAATTGCGTCACAAAGGTGAGCCGCAAAACCCGCAGGCGTGGTGTGTCGGCAAGCCGGATTCGGCACAGGCCGCACGTTGAGCGCGTTCCCACTCCCTAGTGTGCTGTGCTATGTTCTTGTCCGCTCTACATGTCCGGCCGGAGACGGCCGATAATCGATGATCATTTGCAGTGAGGCCGGCCGCGCCCGGAAAATGGAAGTCCCATGAAGCCCCAAACGCAGAAAGTTGTCCTGGTATTCACCGGCCTGGTGCTGGGTGTGTCGCTCAGTATCGGCCATGGTGTATTCGCCGAGCGCGATACGCCACAGGCCGCGCTGCCGCTGGAAGAGCTGCGCAGTTTCAGCGACGTGTTCGCGCGCATCAAGGCGGATTATGTCGAGCCGGTCGAAGACAAGGTTCTGTTGGAGAATGCCATCCGCGGCATGCTGTCCGGTCTGGATCCGCATTCGACCTACCTGGACCAGGAGCAGTTCAAGGAATTGCAGGTCGGTACCACGGGCGAATTCGGCGGCTTAGGCATCGAAGTCGGCATGGAAGACGGTTTCGTGAAAGTGATTTCGCCGATCGACGATACGCCGGCGCAGCGCGCGGGCGTCAAGGCCGGCGATCTCATCATCCGGCTCGATGAAACGCCGGTCAAAGGCATGACCCTCAACGAGGCGGTCAATCGCATGCGCGGCAAACCGGGCACGGACATCGTGCTCACCATCGTGCGCGAAGGCCAGGAAGCACCGCTCAAACTGACCATCACCCGCGATGTGATCAAGGTGAAGAGCGTCAAGCAGCGTATGCTCGAAGCCGGCTTCGGTTACGTGCGCATCTCGCAGTTCCAGGCCACCACGGCGGACAATTTGGTCGAGGCCATCAGTGCGCTGAAGAAAGACATGAAGAAGGACGAGAAGCTGCGCGGTCTGGTGCTGGATCTGCGCAATAATCCCGGCGGCGTGCTCAACGGCGCCGTGGCGGTATCCGACGCTTTCCTCGACAAAGGCCTGATCGTCTACACCGAAGGCCGCATCGCCGATTCGCGGCTGCGCTTCAACGCCACGCCGGACGATGTCATCTCCGGTGCGCCATTGGTGGTGCTGGTCAATCAGGGTTCGGCCTCGGCCTCCGAGATTGTCGCCGGTGCGTTGCAGGATCACAAGCGCGCGATCATCGTCGGCGAGCGTACCTTCGGCAAGGGCTCTGTGCAGACCATCATCCCGTTGAGCAATGACACGGCCGTGAAGCTCACCACGGCGCGTTACTACACACCCAACGGTCGTTCCATCCAGGCCGAGGGCATCGTGCCGGATATTCAACTGGACAACGTGCGCGTCGCCGAGGATGTCGAAGCGCAGTCGTTCGATACGATCAAGGAAGCCGACCTGTCACGGCATCTGCAGAACGGTAATGCCAAGGACAACGTCAAGGAAGACAAGGGCGCGGCCAAGACCAATGACAAGGACAAGGCCGATAAGGAAACGCCCGAATCACTGGCGCGCAGCGACTACCAACTCTATGAAGCCTTGAATCTGCTCAAGGGGCTTGCCATACAGCAGGAACGCGCGCGGTGATCGCAGGCGTAAACCGCCGCCGCCCACGCATAACGTGGCGGCGTCGGTTACGCCACATCGCCATCGCACTGCTCTGTGTTGTCGGGCTGCCCAGCGGGGCCAGCGCCGGCGCATTGCTACCGCCACCGCCTGCGGCAAGCGCCGGAGCAACCCCGGAAATCGCCCTCATCATCGACGACATGGGTAGCCGGCGCGACGCCGGCTTGCAAGTGCTGCAACTCCCCGGCCCCGTGGCCTGTGCCTTTCTCCCCTATGCCCCCTACACCCACGATCTGGCCCTGCAGGCGCATGCCCGCAACAAGGAAATCATGCTGCATCTGCCCATGCAAACGGTCGAGTCTACGCGACTCGACAGCGGCGGCGTGACCCTCGATATGACCGAGCGCGAATTCCTGGATACCCTGCGCGCCGATCTCGCGCGGGTGCCGCATGTCAGCGGCATCAACAATCACATGGGCAGCCTGATCACCCGGCATCCCGGCCACATGCTCTGGCTGATGCGCGGTATGCAGGGCGACCGGCACTTGTTTTTCGTCGACAGTCGCACCACCAAATACACGGTGGCGCGGCATATCGCCTATGAAAACCAGGTGCCCAGCGTGTCGCGCGATGTGTTCCTGGACGCCGAGCTGTCGCCCGCCAGCGTGCGCCATGAATTCGAACGGCTGCTGGATCTGGCCAAGCGTAACGGCAGCGCGCTGGGTATCGGCCATCCACATCCGGCCACGCTGGCGTTGCTCCGGCAGGAACTGACTCGGCTGTCCGCGCACGGTGTTAAACTCGTCCCTGTCAGCCGTTTGGTGCAACGGCAGCAAGCGAGGGATTCCCAATGGCGAGCGTCCTTGTCCCCTTAGCTCAGGGTTGTGAAGAGCTGGAAGCGGTCACGATCATCGATCTCCTGCGGCGTGCCGGCATCGAAGTCGTCAGCGCCGGCCTGGATGCGCAACCCGTGCGTGCCTCCCGCGGTACCGTGCTGATCCCCGATACCACCCTGGATAAAGTCGCCGCACGCGATTTCGACATGATCGTGCTGCCCGGCGGTCTGCCCGGTGCCGATCACCTCGATCGCGATCCGCGCGTGCGCGCCCTGCTCATCCGTACCGCCGCCGCCGGCCGTTACATCGCGGCCATTTGCGCCGCGCCCAAGGCGCTGGCCAGCGCCGGGCTGCTCGACAACCGCAAGGCCACCAGTTTTCCTGGCGTGCTCGACGCCCTCAGCGTGCCGGGCCTGAACTACCGCGAAGATGCCGTGGTGCAGGACGGCAAGATCATCACCTCGCGCGGCCCCGGCACGGCCATGGATTTCGCCTTGGCCTTGATCGAAAACCTCGTCGGTAAAGCCAAGCGCGCGCAGGTCGAAGCCGGTCTGCAGCGGCCGGCGCACTGACCCGGGGAATACCCCGGTTTCTGGCCAATCCCCGCCGCGCTGGCGTATAGTCTTCAGCCCATTGCGCTCCATCAGGCCCAATAAAATGCAGTT
>JACRMO010000119.1 GCA_016214925.1 Gammaproteobacteria bacterium | reverse complement strand
TCTGGAGCAGCAGCTCAACGCCCGCGCCCCAGGGCAGGTCCGTTTGCAGGTGCAACGCGCGCCCGAGGACATCGCGCAACTGGATAAACTCCTGGCCGCGCCACCCGCCTCCCGTCCGGAGCTGGTCGTGCCGGTGGGCATCCGCGCCACGGGACTGACTTTGCGTGGCGCGGGTTCGCTACCGGTATTGAGCCTGCTGATTCCCCTCGACAGCTACACCACATTGTTGAACACGACCGCGGCCGGACATGAACCGTCAACGCGCAGCGCGATCTATCTGGACCAACCCTTGTCGCGCCAGCTCGACCTGCTGCAAACGCTGCTGCCGGGTGTCCGTCACATCGCCAGCTTGACCGGCCCGACATCGCAAGCTCGGATCGGCGAACTCCAAACATTGTGTACACAACGTGGCCTGCGCCTATCGACGCAGGCCGTCGCTGCCGACAGCAATCCGATTCAAGCCCTGACACCGCTATTGGACCAGGCCGAGGCACTGTTGGCACTGCCGGACCCGGCGGTATTCAACCGTACCAGCCTGCAAGCGATCCTGCTCACGACCTACCGCAGCGGGGTGCCAGTGCTCGGCTTCTCGCAGGCCTATGTGCGCGCCGGCGCGCTGGCCGCCGTGCACTCGACGGCGCGGCAGATCGGCCAACAAGCCGGCGAATGGCTCGCCGAACTTGCGCACAGCGGCCACTGGCAACTCGGCGCACCACGCTATCCCGCCTATTATTCGGTATCAGTGAATCGCCAGGTCGCGCAGACCCTGGGCATTCATGTGGCGGACGAAGACACGCTGCTCGCGCAGCTCCGCAAAAAGGATTTGGCACAGCCATGAAGATTCCCATGAAAACTCAGGGCATCCACAGTCGCATTCTGCTGACCACACTGTTGCCGACCATCGCCATCGCGCTGGTACTCGGTGGTTATTTCATCAAGACCCGCATCGACGATCTGGGCGAGGCCCTGCTCGACCGCGGTCGCGCCATCGCCAATCAGCTCGCGCCCGCCAGCGAATACGGCGTGTTCGCCGGCAATCACGACATCCTGCAAACGCTCGCCGCGGCGGCGCTGCGCGAAGCCGACGTGGTGCGCGTCACCATTCTCGACCGCGACCGTCAGGCCCTGACGCAGGTCCGCAGCAACGACAGCCGCGCGCTCGATCTCGGCGATCTGCTGGAATTCGAGGCGCCCATTCAGAGCGGCAGTCTGGCGGTCAGCGATTTTGAAGGTGGCCGGGACGATACCTGGGATGGTCGCGAACTCAAACCGCTGGGCTGGGTGCGCGTGGAACTGTCGCGCGCCGCGACCCGTGCGCGCCAGTGGCAAGTCGTTCTCACCAGCGGCCTCATCACCTTGTCGTTGCTGGGCATCAGCATGATTTTCGCGTTGCGCGTCAGTCGCAGCGTCGCCAAGCCGATCCTCGATCTGACCGCCGCCGTGCAACGCCTCGGTACCGGCGATTTGCGCACGCGGATCGAGGAACGCTCGCTAGGCGAACTCGGGATGCTCGAACGCGGCATCAATAACATGGCCATCACATTGGAAACCGCCCGGGCGGAATTGCAGGCCCAAGTCGACGAGGCCACCGCCGAACTGCGCGAAACCCTGGAGGCGGTCGAGATCCACGGTGAAACGCTCCGAGGCCCTGGCCGTCCGCGCCGAAGCGGCAAACCACGCGAAAAGCGCATTCCTGGCGAATATGAGCCACGAAATCCGCACGCCCATGAACGGCTTGTTGGGCTTCATCGACCTGCTGCTGCGCACGCCGCTCGACGCCGAGCAGCGCGACTACACCAGCACCATCCGCAAATCGGCCATCAACCTGCTGGTGATCGTCAACGACATCCTGGATTTCTCCAAGATCGAATCCGGCAAACTCACTGTCGAGACCAGCCCCTTCGACCTGCGCGAAGCGCTGGAAGACTCGGTCGATCTGATGGCCTCGGTGGCGCACGGCAAAGGCTTGGAGTTGATTCTGTTGCTCTACTCCGACGTGCCTCTGGAGTTGTACGGCGATTCCAACCGCATCCGCCAAGTGTTGCTGAACCTGCTCGGCAACGCGCTCAAGTTCACCAACCACGGCAGCGTTGTGGTGCGCGTGATGCTCGAAGAGGACGATGATAGCGACGCCGCCGATCCCAAACAGACCGCCATCCGCATCAGCGTCACCGACACCGGTATCGGCCTGAACGAAGAACAGCAGAGCCGCCTGTTCCTCGCCTTCAGCCAGGCTGACAGTTCCACCACCCGCCGTTTCAGCGGCACCGGACTAGGCTTGTTCATCAGCAAGAAACTGGTGGAAATGATGGGCGGTCGCATCGGTGTCGAAAGTACGCCCGGCGTGGGTTCGACGTTCTGGTTTACGCTGTACTGCGCGCGCCTGAACGAGACTCCGGAGGAAAGCAGCGGCCACATGCTGACCCTGCGCCGCCATGCGCTGGTCTATGATGCGCACCCGCTGGCGCGTCTGGCATATCGCCATGCGCTCGAGTCCTGGGGCTTGCAGGTCAGCGAAATCGCCGATTGCGACAACCTGCGCGCGGCCGCGGGCCACACCGCCGATTACGATCTAATAGTTCTCGGCGTGAACACCACGCCCGACGAGGAGCCCACGTTGCAAACCTGCATACGCGACCTCAAGAGGGCGCGCGGTCAACCGCTGCTGGTCCTGCTCAACAGCATCGAACGCGAACGGCTCACACGCGTCTGCAGCCTGGGTGCCGATGCCTGCCTGAGCAAACCGCCCCGCCGCGACGCGCTGCGGCGCACGGTGTTCGACCTGCTCGACATCGGCATCGAAGACAGGGAAACCTTCACCGAGCGGCGCAAACACCCGCGTCCACGCATGCCCGACCTGCGTGGCGCGCGCATCCTGCTCGCCGACGACAACGAGATCAACCGTAAGCTGGTCTGCGTGCAATTGGAATCCCTGGGCGTTCACGTCAGCAACGCGGTCAATGGCCTGGAGGCACTGACGCTGGCCAACCAACACCCGTTCGATCTGATCCTGATGGACGTGCATATGCCGGAGCTGAGCGGCGAACAAGCGGCCCAACAGATCCGCGCCGGCAGCGGACTCAACCGGCGCACACCGATCATCGTGCTCACTGCCAACGCCTTCACCAACGAGCCGCAACGACTGGCCCGCAACGGCATCAATGAATGCCTGATAAAACCCATTTCGGAATATCAGTTGTGGCAAGCGATCAAGCGCTGGGCCGGCCACAAGATCGACGCGCCCGCGCCTGATCCGGCCGCGGACACGCAACGTGAAGCGATCGCCCTGGAACTGTTCGCCATGCTGCTGGCGGAACTGCCGCTCCAGCGTGAACACCTGGTCAACGCCTTCCGCGCCGCGGACTGGACCTCGCTGCGCGAGCTCGCGCACAAAATCCGCGGCTCGGCGGCCTATTGTCGGGTACATGATCTGGAGCAGGCCGCCGCCGAACTGGAAACCGCCAGCCCGACCGCGAGCCACAGCGCCATCGAAACCGCGCAGCAGCGCTGCCTGGATATCATCGACGATCTGTTGTTGACGGCGGCGAGTTCGGAGAATTGATCAACGCCGCAACAACGTCACAAATGCCACCGCGTAGTCGTGCTCGTCGGCGATGCTGACGTGGCTGCTGGAAACGTCCAGCAGCGCGCACAATTCCTCGGCGCGGGCGTAGAACTTCAAACTCGGTTTCCCAAGCGCATCGTGATGCACGCCGATATGGCGCAAACTCAAGCCGTCGCGGAAACCGGTGCCGAAGGCCTTGGCGACGGCCTCTTTCACGGCGAAGCGTTTAGCCAGAAAGCGCGCCGGACGCGCGACACCGGCGAACTCGATCAACTCATCCGCACTGAGGATACGCTCCGCCACGCGCGGGCCGTGGCGTTCGAGCATGGCGTCGAAGGGGGCGATGCGGACGATATCGGTGCCGATGCCAACGATCATGGTATTGCTCAGACCTGCACGCCACGCGCATGCAGCATCAGCGCTTTCATCTCGCGCACCGCCGCCTGCAAGCCGGTGAACAACGCGCGCGCAACGATGGCGTGGCCGATGTTGAGTTCGCGGATCGCCGCCAGCGCAGCGATGGGTTGCACGTTCTGGTAATTGAGGCCGTGTCCGGCATGCACGGTCAGCCCGCAGCGCACGCCGGTCTCGACGGCCCGTACGATGCGTTTGTATTCCGCCTCGCGCTGTGGGCCCGCGGGCAGATCGGCATAGTGGCCGGTGTGGATTTCGATACACGGCGCGCCGCAAGCGGCGGCGGCCTCGATCTGCGCGGGATCGGCATCGATGAACAATGACACGCGACTGCCGGCCGCGGCCAGACGTGCGCATGCGTCTTTGATGCGTGCGCGCTGCGCGACCACATCCAGCCCGCCTTCGGTGGTGAGTTCCTCGCGCCGTTCCGGCACCAGACAACAGTCGGCCGGTTTAATGCGCTCGGCGATGGCGAGCATGGCGTCGGTCACGGCCATTTCCAGATTCATGCGCGTGAGCAGGATGTCCTTCAACATCTCCACGTCACGCTCTTGAATGTGGCGGCGATCCTCGCGCAGATGCAGCGTGACGCTGTCGGCACCGGCCTGCTCGACTTCGATGGCCGCCTGCACCGGATCGGGATAGCGCGTGCCGCGCGCTTGGCGCAGCGTGGCGACGTGGTCGATGTTGACGCCCAAATGGATAACGTCGTGAATGATGTTGTGCATGCTCGTTCCTGGATTTATAGAAAGCTTAGCGCCCCATGACCGCCGCGAAAACCTCGCGCGTCTTCAACCCACGCTCGCCCAGATACAGACCCAGCGCGGCGCGCATCAGGCGTTTGCTGTCGGCGAGGCTCTGCGCATCGGACAGATCATCGGCGGCGAGCGACAGCAGACTGCGCCCGGACAACTTCAAACCGACCGTGATCGCGCCCTGACTGCGCACCGGGCCGGATTCCAGCGCGTAGACATACTCGGCGTTGGCCTCGACCGGCGTGCCGCTGTCGGCTTCCTGAGCCAGCAACAGACCGTAGCCGAGCGACTCCAGCAGTTGTTTCTCGAACAGCCGCAACGGCCGTTGCGCCTCATGCTGCAATCCGCGCAAGGTCTCCGCATAGGCGACAAACAGTTCCGGGTGCGGATCGAGTCGCTGTAAAAGTCGCATCAGCAGTTCGTTCAGATAAAAGCCGGAATACAGCGTCGCGCCAGGCAACCGAGGTGGCGCGCCATCAGCTTCAACGCCGGTGAGCGTACCGAGTTCAGTACGTCCGGTCCACGACAACAGCAGCGGCTGAAACGGCTGCAACAAGCCACGAATGCGCGAACGCGGCGCGCGCGCGCCGCGCGCCACCAGTCCGAGGCGGCCATGCTCACGGGTGAATACTTCCAGCAGCAGACTGGTATCGCGGTAGGCCCGCTGATGCAGGATATAACCGGGTTGCAGTTGCGTGCCCTGATGCATGCCGCGTGTGCCTACTGATCGTCGCCGTAACCCAGACTGCGCAACGCGCGTTCGTCGTCCGCCCAGCCTTCCTTGACCTTGACCCACAGTTGCAGAAACACCTTGCCGTCGAACAGCTTCTCCAGTTCGAGCCTGGCCTCGGCGCCGACCTCTTTCAATCGGCTGCCGCCCTTGCCGATAACCATGGCCTTGTGCGAGTCGCGTTCCACCCAAATCAGCGCATGGATCGTCCGCAGATTGCCTTCATGTTTGAACTGTTCGATCTCGACGGTCAACCCATACGGCACTTCCTGACCGAGTTTGCGGAACAGCTTTTCGCGCACGCGCTCCGCGGCAAGAAAACGCTCGCTGCGGTCGGTGATCTGATCTTCGGGATAGACAGGCGGTTGTTCCGGCAGATGTTGCACGACGCAGGCCTCGAAGCGATCGAGGTTGTCGCGTCGCAACGCCGACAGCGGCAC
>JACRMO010000118.1 GCA_016214925.1 Gammaproteobacteria bacterium | reverse complement strand
GCGGAACTCTCGAGAAAGCCACTCCATGCGTTAACCGCCGAGGAGAAAGCGGAATTCGGCGAACTGGCGAGACCTGCCGAACGCCCTCACCAAGGGTGACGTCCGCAGTCCATTAGCGGCTGGTAATGCACTGACTCATCCGCTACACTGGAAGTTTGATTTTGCGTCGACCCCGCAACTTAATTATGGCTGCGGGATCTACCACTTAGCACATAGCGAAGACACATGAACCAAGAGCAGCAGTCTCAATTAAAGTTGTTGATTGCCAAAGGCAAGGAACAGGGTTTCCTGACTTATGCCGAGGTCAACGATCACCTGCCCGACGAAATCGTCGATCCCGAGCAGATCGAAGACATCATCAACATGATCAACGATATGGGCATCTCCGTACACGAGGAGACCCCAGACGCCGACACGCTGCTGCTTAACAGTGCCGCTGTGACCGACGAGGACGCCGCCGAGGAAGCCGCCGCCGCGCTGGCCACGGTCGACAGCGAATTCGGTCGTACCACCGACCCAGTACGCATGTACATGCGCGAAATGGGCACGGTCGAGCTACTCACCCGCGAGGGCGAAATCGAGATCGCCAAGCGCATCGAGGACGGTCTACGGCAAGTGCTGTCCGCGCTGTCGAGCTATCCGGACTCCATCGCCCTGTTGCTCAATGAATATAAAAAGGTCGAGGCCGGCGATGTCCGTCTCTCCGATCTCATCAGTGGCTTCATTGACCCCAATGCTAGCGACGACGTCATCCCCCCGCCGGTCGAGATCAATCTCGACGACGATGAGGACAGCCCGACCACCACTGCGGTGGCGAGCAACGACGATGATGACGAAGACGGCGGCGACACCGAAACCAGCGTGCTGGATACCGGCCCCGATCCGGAAGAGGCCCGCGCCCGTTTCACCGAACTCGCTTCGCTCTATGAGAAATGCATGGCCACCAAATCGGCCAAACAAGCCGATAAGCACCGCACCGGCCTGAGCGAACTGTTCATGCAGTTCAAGCTGACGCCGCGTATTGTTGACGAAATCACCAATCGTCTGCGCGACATGGTCGAGCGTATTCGCAGTCATGAACGCGTCATCATGGACATCTGCGTCAACCGCGCCCAAATGCCGCGCAAGGACTTCATCACCTCCTTCCCGGACAACGAAACCAACCTGCATTGGCTGGATAAGCAGATCAAGGGCGGCTACAAATACTCCGCCGAGATCGAATTGTTCCGCGACGACATCCGCCGCGCGCAAACCATCGCCAAGAAATACACCAACCGCGGCCTGCAGTTCCTGGATCTGATCCAGGAAGGTAACATTGGCCTGATGAAGGCCGTGGATAACTTCGAATACCGCCGCGGCTACAAATTCTCAACCTACGCGACATGGTGGATTCGCCAAGCCATCACGCGTTCGATCGCCGACCAGGCGCGCACCATCCGTATCCCGGTGCACATGATCGAGACCATCAACAAGCTCAACCGCATTTCGCGGCAGATGCTCCAGGAGATGGGCCGCGAACCGACCCCCGAGGAACTGGCCGAACGCATGGTCATGCCCGAGGACAAGGTGCGCAAGGTGTTGAAGATCGCCAAGGAACCGATCTCCATGGAGACGCCCATCGGCGACGACGAAGATTCGCACCTGGGCGACTTCATCGAAGACACCAGCATCATGTCGCCGGTCGATGCCGCCGCCGTCGAGGGCCTGCGCGAAGCGACCCAGATGGTGCTGGCCGGCCTCACCCCGCGCGAGGCGAAGGTACTGCGCATGCGCTTCGGTATCGACATGAACACCGACCACACCCTGGAAGAAGTTGGCAAACAGTTCGACGTAACCCGCGAGCGCATCCGCCAGATCGAGGCCAAGGCGCGGCGCAAGCGGCGCCACCCGTCGCGATCGGAAAGACTGCGCAGCTTCCTGGAAATCGAAAACACCTGATAGCAGCTTTCCCGCCGGTCTCAGGGCCGGCGGGTGACGCCGCTGTCCGACCTCTTTATACTCCCGCCCTTCCGGGCCTGTAGCTCAGTTGGTTAGAGCAGGGGACTCATAATCCCTTGGTCCTCGGTTCGAGTCCGAGCGGGCCCACCAACTACTACCTTCTCGTGTAACCCAGACCGACGTCTTTTTGGGCTGGGCCCTCGGGAATCCACCCTGCCGATCCGGTGCAAAATCGCTAAGTCCGCGATCTGGTTGGATACTGTATAAGGCCGGTCAGGCGGACCGTCGGGGATTCTTATTCACAATGCTTCGTCAAAATTATGGCCCGCATACGACGCCTGGAAAAATTGCCAGCTGTACCAGCGACTAACATTCAACACAATGAAATATATAGATAATAATACTCGGTCATAATATGGTCATTTTGAGAAATACCCAACAACGACGCGGTTCAGACTCAGTTGATCCCAAACACTCCACACAGTTATCCACATGTTTTGTGGATAACCCGGCAGCGATATAACCCTCCCGCTGGCATACTCACCAAACACCCAAGCCGCCGCCCATCATGCCTCTGATCACACTCCGCAACGTCCTGCTCGATTACGGTGGACAGCCACTCCTCGATGGCGTCGACCTCAGTCTGGAACCGGGCGAGCGCGTCTGTCTCATTGGTCGCAACGGCACCGGCAAATCGACCTTGCTGAAACTGATCGCCGGTGAGATTGCCCCCGACAGCGGCAATATCGACCGCCGCCAAGGTTTACGGTGTACCCGTCTGACCCAGGATGTGCCCGCCGATCTGCACGGCAAGCTGTTCGACGTCGTGGCCGGCGGCCTCGGCGAGGTCGCCCCCCTGTTGTCGCGCTACCACGCCGCCATCCTGGCGGTCGCCCATGACGCGACGCCCGCCGCTTTGACCGAACTCGAACGCGCCCAGCATGAATTGGAGAGCCGCGACGGCTGGCAATGGGAACAGCGCGTCGAGGCCACCCTCTCGCGCCTGCAACTCGATCCCGACCTGGAATTCGCCAGCCTGTCGGGCGGCCTGAAACGCCGCGCCCTGCTCGCGCGCACGCTGGTCATCGACCCCGAACTGCTGCTGCTCGACGAACCGACCAACCATCTGGATCTCATCGCCATCGCCTGGCTGGAAGAGTTCCTGCTCAGCTACACCGGCACGCTGCTGTTCATCACCCATGACCGCGCCTTTTTGCAGCGTCTCGCGACGCGCATCCTCGAACTCGACCGCGGCCGGCTCACCAGCTGGGACTGCGATTACGCGACTTACCTCGAACGCAAGCAGGCCGCGCTGGACGCCGAAACACAGCAGAACGCGCTGTTCGACAAACGCCTGTCGCAGGAAGAAGCGTGGATTCGCCAAGGCATCAAGGCCAGGCGCACCCGCAACGAAGGCCGCGTGCGCGCCTTGAAGGCACTTCGCGAGGAGCGCCGTGAACGCCGCGAACGCTCCGGCACCGCCAATCTGCAAATCCAGGAAGCCGAACGCTCCGGCCATCTGGTCGCCGAAATCGAGAACATCAGCTACGCCTGGAACGACAAACCCATCGTGCGCGATTTCTCCACCACGCTGATGCGCGGCGACAAGATCGGCATCATCGGGCCCAACGGCGTCGGTAAAACCACGCTGCTGCGTCTGCTTCTGGGCGAGCTCACGCCGCAAAGCGGCCGCGTGCGCCTGGGCACCAAACTCGAAGTCGCCTACTTCGACCAGCAGCGCAGCGACATCGATTCCAGCAAAAGCGTGCTGGACAATCTGGCCCACGGCCGCGAAATGATCAGCATCAACGGCCAGAACCGCCACGTCATTTCCTATCTCCAGGATTTCCTGTTCGCGCCCGACCGCATCCGCCAGCCCGCGGGCACCTTGTCCGGCGGTGAACGCAATCGGTTGCTGCTCGCACGTCTGTTCACCAAAGGCTTCAACGTGCTGGTGATGGATGAGCCGACCAACGATCTCGACATCGAAACCCTGGATCTGCTCGAAGAACGTCTGCTCGAATATCAGGGCACTTTATTATTGGTCAGCCACGATCGCGCCTTCCTCAACAATCTGGTCACCAGCACACTGGTGCTCGAAGGCGATGGCCGCATCGGCGAGTATGTCGGCGGTTACGATGACTGGCTGCGTCAACGACCCACGCCTCCCAGTGAACGCACGCCGGAACGTAAACCGGCCCCGGCTGTCGCCGCGCCAGTCATTCCGACAACCGCGCCGACAACCGCGCGCCACACCGAAAAACTGAACTACAAAGAGCAACGCGAACTGGAGCAACTCCCGGCGCGGATCGAAACCCTCGAAGCGCAACAACACAGCGTGCAGGCGCAACTCGCCGATCCGGCGATCTACCGTCAAGGCAACGATTTCGTGACCACCACCAAAGCAAGCTTGGCCGCCCTCGAAGCAGAACTCGCCAAGGCTTACGCACGCTGGGAATCGCTGGAAGCCCGCCGCTCGGGCTAATCCCCAACGCGCAGCGGCTTTGTCCCAAACCTCATCGGCCCTATACTCGAACCTCAACGCGATCGCACACGGCTCTGTGGCGACCGCTCACCGAGGGAGATCGAATCATGGGCTTTCAAGAATTCGTCCTGCTGCTGTTCGTCCTGGCCATCGTCGTGGTATTCATGGGCGTGAAGTCCGTGCCCCAAGGCATGGAGTTCACCGTCGAGCGCTTCGGGCGTTATACCAAAACACTGCGCCCCGGCCTCAACCTCATCGCACCGGTCATCGATCGCATCGGCCGCAAGCTGAACATGATGGAACAGGTGGTCGACGTGCCCTCGCAGGAAGTCATCACCCGCGACAACGCCATGGTGAAAGTCGACGGCGTGATGTTCTTCCAGGTGCTGGACGCGGCCAAAGCGGCCTATGAAGTCAGCCAGCTGGAAATCGCCATCCTCAATCTGACCATGACCAACATCCGTACCGTCATGGGCTCGATGGACCTCGACGAACTGCTCTCGCAGCGCGACAAGATCAACGCTCAACTGCTGCACGTGGTCGACGACGCCACCACGCCCTGGGGCGTGAAGGTCACGCGCATCGAGATCAAGGACATCACCCCGCCGCGCGATCTGGTGGATTCCATGGCTCGGCAGATGAAAGCCGAACGTGAGAAGCGCGCCAACATTCTCGAAGCCGAAGGTTTTCGCCAAGCCTCCATCCTCAAGGCCGAAGGCGAAAAACAGGCGGCGATCCTCGAAGCCGAAGGTCGTCGCGAGGCCGCCTTCCGCGATGCCGAGGCGCGCGAGCGCCAAGCCGAGGCCGAAGCGCGCGCCACGCAGATGGTGTCCGAGTCCATCGCCAAGGGTGACGTCAACGCATTGAACTATTTCGTCGCGCTGAAATACACCGAGGCCCTGCAGGCGGTCGCCACCGCGCCGAATCAGAAACTGATCATGATGCCGCTGGAAGCGTCCAACCTCATCGGTGCCGTCGGCGGCATTACTGAAATGTTCAAGGACGCGCTCAAGCACAAGGGAGCGGCCAACTGATGCTGCAACAGCTGACCTACTGGCATTGGTTCATCCTCGCCGCACTGCTCATCATCCTCGAAGTCTTCGCCCCCGGCGCCTTCATGCTGTGGATCGGCATCGCCGCCGGCATCGTCGGCGCCGTGTTCTATTTCGTACCGACGCTGACCTGGGAATATCAGTTCATCCTGTTCTCGATCGCCTCCGTCGGCTCCATCCTCGCTTGGCGCGGCTACCGCAACACACACCCCGTCACCACCGACGAGCCCACCTTGAACCGTCGCGGCGCGCAATACGTCGGCCGCGTGTTCACGCTGGATGCGCCCATCTCCAACGGCATCGGCAAGATCCGCGTCGACGATTCCACCTGGAAAATCGAAGGCGCGGACTGCCCGGCGGGCACGAAGATCAAAGTGGTGGGGATCGAGAATACGGTGTTGAAGGTGGAACAGACCGGGTAGTGGGCAGGATTGATGAGGCGCAACCGATGCGTGACCATGGCATGGTGCAATGATGTACGACAAACAGCATGGCAACATCACGCTCTTTTGCCCGGACTATTAGCTCCTCAATCAAATATCAATACCTTGAAGTGATTGAGGCCGAATGTGTTATGGAGCCAAAATGCGCCGTTTACAACGGAGCTTTTAGGCTCCCAATTGTAGTTAGAGAGCAAGAATGGATAAACCTAGTTTGGAATTTGTCATGCCGGGGGTAATCGATGCGATACCACTCATCGTAATATTCTTGGTGCTCCCGATATGGTTGTTGGTTATCGTTTTCAAGTATTCCGGTTTCTCGAAGTTCAAGAAGGCGGTGTTTGTTCCAGTGTGTATCGTTTCGCCGTTCATCGTAAGCTTGGCTTGGCCGTTCGCGATTAAGCTAAGTGGAATTGTTGGGTTTACTGGTCCGGGCGAATACGATGCACCTTATATGTGGTACGCGACCGAGCTGTTTGGAGAGTTCAGTGAGTATGTCTGGGCAACCTTAACGACTATCGCTCTCCTTGTGATTCATAAGCTTGTAAAGCAATAGCGTAAGCAAGGCTGGCAACTTCGGAGTGTAACGGCAAAATTAAAGTGGTGTTCAAATGTTGAACATTCCTGCGAATAAATTGCTCACTAACAACGCGCCCAAAGTGACGGCTCGTGCCGCTCGCCGCACCTGAGCACGAATGCTGGGCATCTTAAACGCCACTCGCTTAGGAGAAATAATGAATATAAAAATCCTCGCTGTCGCTACTGCTGCTGCATTCCTTCTGTATGGCTGTGGGCTGAAGACCTACTCAAGCGGAGTCCTTCCAATGGGCCCTGACACTTATTCCGTATCTGCTGATGACCTAAATGCATCAACCGCCAAACAGGCTGCCCTTGGGCAGGCGCAAACCCACTGCACGAACAAAGGCAAAGAGATTCTTGTTACCAACACCAAGT
>JACRMO010000117.1 GCA_016214925.1 Gammaproteobacteria bacterium | reverse complement strand
CGGCTGATGAAAGACGGCGTCGGCAAGGATTTCACGCGTGAGGATCATCCGCATGTGGCGAGTCAGTTGTATGCCTCGTACGCGCGCGCGCTGGAGGTGCGCAATCTCGCTTCCATTATCGGCGCGGAAGAACTCACCGAGTCGGACCGTCAGTTTCTGTCCTTCGCCGAGGACTTCGAGAAGCGCTTCATCGGCCAGAGCGAGGACGAGGATCGCAGCATCTTCGATACGCTGAATCTGGCGTGGGATCTGCTGTCATTGTTACCGCCCGATACCTTGTCGCGGGTCAGCGAGGACGAACTGCGCAAGTATCACCACTATGCGCCGGGCATCAGCCAGTCGGGGACAGATTTCAAATCTGTCCCCGCGTAAGTGCAGCCATGGCAAAGCGTCTAAAAATTCCACCCACCAAAAGCGCGTTGCTCGGTCTCAAGCGCCATGTCACGTTTCTGGTACAGGGCCACGACCTGCTGGAACGCAAGCGCGAGTTGCTGACGCGGTTGGTGTATGAACGCCTGGCCCAGTACCGCAAGCTGCGCAGGGAAGTGCGCACCGCCTTCGAAGAGGCCTATCACTGGCTGGGTGTGACGCATATGCGCATGGGCAGCCGCATGCTGGCGCAAGCGGCGCTGGGACTGAAACCCGCGATGACCATCAACATCCTGCCGCGCAGCAGCATTGGCGTGGAGTATCCGGCGGTCAGCGCCGAGCCGCTGCCCTTGCAGGCCGTCGGTCTGTTGTGGACCGATCCCAGTTTCGACGAATCGCGCGCGCGGCTGGTCCATGTCGCTGTGCTGCTGGCGCGCCTTGGTGAGGCGGAGACCGCGTTGTGGCGATTGCTCGCGGAACAGCGCAAAACCCAGAAGCGCGTCAACGCCCTTAAGTACAACATCATCCCGCGCTATGTCGCCACCATCCGCTTCATCGAATCGGCGCTGGAAGAGGAAGAGCGCAACACGCTGTTCCAGATAAAAGTGCTGCGCGAAAGCCAAGCGGCGGATGGAGGTGGCTGATGCGCCAGTGGCGATGGCTGAGTATGCGTTGTGCGGTACTGCTGTCGATCTGCCTCAGCGTGAGCGGTGTGTCTGCGGCCGATCTTCCCTACGGCAAACTGCTGCACGACACCGAATGCCTGACCTGTCACAAGGAAACGCACTACACGCGTCAACAGCGTCTGGTGCATTCGCTACCAGAGTTGCGCAAGCGCGTTGCCTATTGCCGCGACGATGTCGGCGCGGAATGGGATGCCGCCGAGACCGAGGAGGTCGTGCAATACCTGAATACTGGCTATTACCGGTTCTGATCGGCGTCACGGAGGTCCGATGCCATGAGTGTACGGCGGGATATACATGAGGAATCCGGCAGCTTGCCGCGTCGCGCGAAATTGCTCGAACTCCTGACGTTCGCCCGCGACGAGATCAAAGGCCGGCTGGATCTGGAGGCGTGTCCGCATGGCGGTTGGTTCGCCGGCGAAGACGAGCGCTGCTGGGTCTGCGCCGCCAGTCAGGAATGCGCTTGGTTGCTGCATAACGATGGCGTGCGCCCTGGGCTGCGCGCAGCGATGCGGATCTGCTTATGGCCTTGAAGTTCGCGCTCGAAGTGCTCGATATCCAGGCCCGCAACCGCGAACACAACATCCAGATTTGCACCTGCGACGCTTGTGCCTGGCTGCGTTCCGCACGGTATTTCCTCACCAATCACATTAGCGGTCAGTACGGTAAGGCTAGACTCAACTCCGGCACATAGGTGACGATCGCCAGCCACACCAGCATGATGGCGAGGAACGGCAGGCTGGCGATGAACAGCGACAGAATGGGTTTCTGGAAACGCTGGCTGGCGATGAACAGATTCAGACCCACCGGCGGTGTCATATAGCCGATTTCGAGGTTGGCGAGGAAGATGATCCCCAAATGTACGGGATCGACACCGAACTGCCGCGCCAGCGGCAGGATCAGCGGTACGACCACGACGATGGCGGAGAAAATATCCATCATCGCACCGACCACCAGCAACATCAGATTCAGCAGCAGCAGGAACTGCAACTGGCTGTCGACATTGGCACGCACCCACTCCAGCAGATGCATGGGCACTTGTGCATCGATCAGTAGATTGGTCAGGCCCATGGCCACGCCGAGGATGACCAGAATGCTGCCGACCAGCACGCTGGTCTCGCGCAGGATGCGCGCGAGTTGACTGCGTAGCGACAGGCTGCGATTAATCAGTGCTTCCAACAGCAACACATAGGCGGCGGTGCAGGCTGCCGCCTCGCTGACCGTGACGAAGCCGCCGAAAATGCCCCACACCACGCCCACCGGCAGCAGTATGTCCCAGACACCTTCACGCAGCGTCTGGCGTAGGACAGCGGCCTTGAATGTCTGGCGTGGGATATTGAGGCGCACGCCCACGAACATGCAGTACAGACCCATCATCAGCAGCAACAGCAGGCCCGGCAGCATGCCGGCGAGAAACAGCGTATCGATGTTCACGCCGGCAACGATGCCATACAGCAGCACCGGCAGACTCGGCGGGAACAACAGACCGATAGAGCCCGAGCCGGTGAGCAATCCCAAGCTGAAGCGCTGCGGATAACCGACGCTGGTGAGCATCGGCAGCAACAGTCCACCCAAGGCCAGAATGGTCACGCCCGATGCGCCCGAGAATGCCGTGAAGAAAGCGCAGGCCAGCAGTGCGACACCGGCGACGCCGCCCGGCAACCAACCGACCAGCGCATTGAACATGCGGATCAGACGTTGTGGCGCGCCACCCGCGGCCAACGCGACACCGGCGAAGGTGAACAAGGGTATGGCCGTTAGATTCGGCGACGTCGCCAGCCGGTTGAGTTCGATAATGAGCACGGCCGGATCGAGCCCGGCCTGATGCGTGGCGAGCAGGCCACCCGCACCGAGCGCGATAAACAGCGGCAGACCGAGGGTCGCCAGCAGCACGATCAGTAACGTGAGTGCGACGGTCATCGTGCGTTATGCCGCGACGGTCCCGCCAGGACAGCGAGCAGAAAGTGCAGGGCCAGTAGTCCGAAACCGACCGGGAGAATCAGACTGAGCAGTGCCTGCCAGCGTTCCTGGTCCGCGGCATACTGCCATTCATCCAACCAGAAACGCGCAGCCGCCTGGGTCAGTGCGGCGCAGACCAGCATGGCGACGGCATTCAACGGACGGTGCAAGCGCTCCACCCAGATCCTTGGCAGCCAAGTCGCCAATGTGTCGATGCGGATATGCCGTTGCGAATCGGCCGCGATCGCCGCACCGAAGAAGGTGATGTACAGCACCAAATGGCGGGTGAGGGTGTCGGCGAGCGGCAGGCCGGTGGCGAACAGATTGCGCGCGACGATCTGACTGAGCGTGAGTGCGATGAGCAGCAGCAGACTGAGTCCCGCGAGCGCGGTTTCCGCCCGCGTCAGCAGGCGGCGGAAACGTTGCAATCCACTGCGCAGTCGGTTCTGCATCATGTGCACGACGCCACCCTCACCCCAGCCCTCTCCCGCCGGGGCGGGATAGGGAGAAGTTCCCTCGCCCCGCTTGCGGGGAGAGGGTTAGGGAGAGGGGAAGCGTCATCTAGCGAGTCTGCCCCGCACGCAAGGTCTTGAGCGCATCCCAGGTGCGTGCGTAGAGATCTTTCGGAATGTAGCCGCTGGCGGTCAGCTCGGCGGCGGCGGCGTCGCGCATGCGCAGTAGTTCCTGGTGGTCGACCTGTTCGGGTTGCAGCACGAACTTCAGACCTTCCTGCTTCAGCACATCGAGACTCTTGGCGTTGTCTATACGGGTGGCGGTGATCAGCTTCTCGCCGGTCTCGCGACCGGTCTCGGCGAGCAGTGTCTGCAAATCCGGCGGCAGGCTGTCGAAGAAACGGTTGGAGACGATCAGACCGCCGATACCGTTGGTCAGAGGCAGGTCGACGACATACTGCGTCTTGGTGAACCATTGCAGGGCGATGGAGGCCAGTGGTGTGCAATACACGGTGTCGATGAGGCCGGTCGACAGGCTGGTGAACACATCGACGATCGACAGTGGCACCGGCGCGAGATCGCTGGCGCGGAACATGGCCTCGCCCAGCGCATCGCCTTGCCACAACCAGATGCGGCGTTGTTTGAGATCGTCGAAGGTGTTGATCGGCTGCTGCGAGAAGAAATACACGAAGCCTACTTCCATCCAACCCAGCAGTCGGTAACCGTTGTTCTTGAAGCCGGCCTCGAATTCGGGCATCAACTGCGCGCGCACCTGATCGATCTCTGCGTAGTTGTCGAACAGAAACGGTAGTTCCAGAACGCGCGCCGGCGAATACATCTGGCCGATGCCGTAGCCGGTGAAGGCGCCGCCGTGCAATTGACCGAAGCGCATCTTCTTCAGTACGTCCGGCTCGTCGCCTTGCACACCGCCGGGATAGAACTTGAATTCCAGCCGCCCATGGCTGCGTTTCTTGACCGTCTTACCCCAGTCTTCCAGCAGGTTCATCCAGGTCGAGCCCTGTGGCGCGAGCGTGGCGAACTTGAGGGTGTATTCGGCGGCGGAGATGCTCGCCGACCACAGGGTGAGCACGCACAGCAGCGCGGCGACCAGCTTGTTCATCAGAACCACTCCGCTTCTTTGTTCAGCAGATACTGCGCGCGTTGTTTGGCGACGCGGTTGGCGAGGGCCATTTCGGGGAACAGATCGTCCGGTGCGGCGACGACCGCTGTGAGGTGTTGATGAAAGGCATCGCGGTCGAGCTGCTGGCGGGCGAGGAATTCGGCATAGAGCACATCGGTCATGAGCAGTTTGCCGTCGGTCGCGGCGCGCGCCTGCGCGAAGTGCCGTTCCGACTGTGCGAAGTCGCCGCCGAACATCGGCGCGCGGCCGCCATAATAGACGCCAAAGAACATGTGCGGTCCGCCAAAATAATAATTTTCATCCAGCGCCAGAACCCGCTGCATAAACGCCGCGGCACGCGCGAGCTGGGCGATGCTCTTCGGATCGGTGCGGTGCACGTCGGTGCGCTTGGCGAGACACGACGCGGTCCAGAATAAAGCCGGCACCTGACGTGCGCTTGTATCTTTCAAGGCCTGTTCCAGATCCGCCAGCGGCGCGCTTTCCGGATCAGTCTTGAAGCCTTGGCTGGTCAGCGCCGCTTTGGCGTGTTCCAGGCAGCGCGTGTACAAGGCCACGGCGCGTTCGGGTGAAGTCTGTTCGACGAAGCTGTAGCTATAGCCATAGAAACCCTGCGCGGTATAGACACGCAGTTGCACATTGCCAGGGTCCTCGACGGTCATGCCTTCGAGCATTTTCAGCGTGGCCGGAATGGCATCGCGCGCCAATTCCAGATCGGTCTCGCGGTTCATGGCGACGAGACCGCCGTCCATCAGCGGCATGGCGCCGCGCACCACGATCTGGCTGGTGGAGCAGCCGGCGAGCACTGTGGCCAGGAGCAGCACGGCCAGGGGGAATCCTCGACCGAGGCGTGCATACAGGGGCGATGGCATGAGGTTTCTCCTGGGTGTCGGTCTTGGCCGCGGAACAGCCGCTTCTTGTAGTCGCTACCTTAACGCATTCACAGGGGTATCGGAATGGCGGGGGCGGCTAAGCTGTAGGAACAGTCTGGAGGGCATGACGATGGCCGAACCGAAACCGCGCCGGAACTGGACCGCCCGCGTGACCCGCGAGAGCAATGCGCTCGACTTCGTCGGTGACGTGGTGGTGGCCGGCGCGCGCGCTCTCCGCCGGCCGTCGCTGGTCAACT
>JACRMO010000116.1 GCA_016214925.1 Gammaproteobacteria bacterium | reverse complement strand
GGCGCTGGGGAATTACCTCAAGAAGCGTTGGCGTTCGCCCAAAACCAAGGCGCCCAGCCGCTACGATCTCGCCATTCTGCACGATCCCAACGACAAGCTGCCGCCGTCGGACAAGCGCGCGCTGGCGAATTTCGTCAAGGCCGGCAAGAACCAGGGTGTGGCGGTGGAGTTGATTCAGCGCAAGGATTATTCCCGGCTCGCCGAATACGACGCGCTGTTCATTCGCGATACGACGCGCATCAATCACTATACCTACCGCTTCGCCAAGAAGGCCGAGAGCGAGGACATGGTGGTGATCGACGACCCGAATTCCATTTTGCGTTGCACCAACAAGGTGTACATGGCCGAGTTGCTGCGCGGCAACCGCGTGCCGGCGCCCAAGACCAGCATCCTGCACCGCGACGACATCAAGCGCATCGACAAGATCATCGAGCGCAGCTTCGAATATCCGGTGGTGTTGAAAGTGCCGGACGGTTCGTTTTCGCTGGGCGTGTACAAGGCCGAGAACGCCAGCGATCTGATGGGCATCGCGCAGCGCTTGTTCAAGGACTCGGAACTGATCCTGGCGCAGGAGTATCTGTATACCGATTTCGATTGGCGCATCGGCATTCTCAATCGCACGCCGATTTTCGTCTGTCAGTACTTCATGTCCAAGAAACACTGGCAGATCGTCAACCACGGGCCGGGTGGGCGCATCACCGAGGGCGCTTGGAAGGCCTGGCAGGTCGGTGACGCACCCAACGATGTGGTGACCGCCGCACTCAACGCCGCCAACCTGATCGGTGACGGCCTGTACGGCGTGGATGTCAAACAAAACGCCGACGGCGTGTATGTCATCGAAGTGAACGACAACCCCAACATCGAGGCCGGCGTCGAGGATGTCTATCTGAAGGGCGAACTGTACAGCCTGATCATCCGCGATTTCGTGCGCCGCCTGGACAGCCGGCGCGGGCGGTGATTCTCAATCGTGCTTGAACCACCAAGACGCCAAGAACGCCAAGCGTGACAAATGTAAAGGCCAAATCGCCTTTTTCAATAGAACATTCTTGGCGTCTTGGTGGTTCAACGACTGAAGCGGATGCGCCTTACGGCCCGGGCCGCTACAATACCGCCCTCGCACCATCGCCTAAGTCCGGAGATTCCAATGGCGCAGAAGTTGAACCGCTACAGTTCCCGCATCACCCAGCCCAAGAGCCAGGGCGCATCCCAGGCCATGCTGTACGGCACCGGCATGACCGAGGTCGACATGGACAAGGCCCAGGTCGGCATCGCCTCGGTCTGGTGGGAAGGCAACACCTGCAACATGCATCTGAACGATCTCGCCGCCGAGGTGAAGAAGGGCGTGGTCGCGGCGGAGCTGGTCGGTATGCGCTTCAACACCATCGGTGTGTCCGATGGCATTTCCATGGGCACCGACGGCATGAGTTATTCGTTGCAGTCGCGCGAGATCATCGCCGACTCCATCGAGACGGTGATGGGCGCGCAATGGTACGACGGCCTGATCGCCATCCCCGGCTGCGACAAGAACATGCCTGGCACCATCATCGCCATGGGCCGGCTCAACCGGCCGGCGATCATGCTCTACGGCGGCACCATCAAGCCCGGCCACAGTCATGGCCCCGATGGGAACAAGGTGCTCGATATCGTCTCGGCGTTCCAGAGCTACGGCGAGTTCATCGCGCACAAAATCAGCGAGGAGCAGCGCGAGGACATCGTCAAGCATTCCTGCCCCGGCGCGGGCGCCTGCGGCGGTATGTATACGGCCAACACCATGGCCACGGCCATCGAGGCGATGGGCATGAGCCTGCCCTACAGTTCCTCCGTGCCGGCGGTCGATCCGGGCAAACTCGCGGAATGTCATGCGGCCGGTAGCGCCATGCGGCGCCTGCTGGAACTCGATCTCAAGCCGCGCGACATCATGACCCGCGCCGCGTTCGAGAACGCGATGGTGATCGTGATGGCGACCGGCGGTTCGACCAATGCCGTGCTGCATCTGCTGGCGATGGCGCGCGCCACGGGCGTGAATCTGACCATCGACGATTTCCAGAAGGTTTCCGACCGCATTCCGTTTCTTGCCGATCTCAAACCGTCCGGCAAATACGTGATGGAAGACCTGCACAAGGTCGGCGGCACGCCAGCGGTGATGAAGTATCTGCTGGAGAAGGATCTGCTCGACGGCGATTGCATGACCGTCACCGGCAAGACCATTGCCGACAATCTGAAAGATCTGCCCGGCCTCACGCCCGGACAGGAAGTCTTCTATCCCATCGAGAGGCCGATCAAGGAGAGCGGTCACATCCGTATCCTCAAAGGCAACCTCGCGCCCGGCGGTTCGGTCGCTAAAATCACTGGCAAGGAAGGTCTGCACTTCGCCGGCCCGGCACGTGTCTATGATCGCGAGGAAGCGATGCTCGCCGGTCTGGAACGCGGCGAAATCCAGAAGGGTGACGTGGTGGTGATCCGCTACGAAGGTCCGAAGGGCGGGCCGGGCATGCCCGAGATGCTCACGCCGACTTCGGCGATCATGGGCGCGGGCTTGGGCAAGGACGTCGCGCTGCTCACCGACGGCCGTTTCTCCGGCGGCTCGCACGGCTTCATCATCGGCCATATCGTGCCCGAGGCGCAGGAGGGCGGGCCGCTGGGTCTGATCCAGAGCGGCGACCGCATCACCATCGATGCCGAGAGCAATACCTTGTCCGTCGATCTCAGCGACGCTGAGCTGAAGCAGCGCCGCGCCGCGTGGCAGATGCCGCCTTACCTGGCTACGCGCGGCACGCTCTACAAGTTCATCAAGAACGTCAAGGATGCCTCGCACGGCTGTGTGACGGACGAATAGTGATTGTTGAACATGCGCTGTAAATGCAAAGCGGGCCGATGGCCCGCTTTGTCGTTCGGGGGTTATCGTGGCACCGGTCACGGCTTGCCTTCTAATTTATCCGCCACCTCCAGGATCAGACTGGCGGTCAGTTGCGCGCGTTCCACCGTGCCGACGAAGACGCCGTCTTTGTCGACCACCGGCAGGCTGTCGACGCGCAACGCGTCCATGCGTTTGAGTGCGTCGCGTTTGCTGAGGTCGCTTGCCACGGCTTGATCGGCGCCGATGAAACCCGGCAGGCGCTTGAGCGATTGCATGGGCAGGGTGTCCGGATTGTTCAGCCAGCGGGCGAACTCATCGTAGGCCTGCTCGCCCTGGGTGCGGAAGAACACCGCCAGATCCAGGGCGTCGTAGAGACAGAACAGTTTGCCGTTCGGGTCCATGACCACCAGGTATTGCAGATAGGAACTGGCGTACAGCGCATCGAAATACTGACGGATCGCCGGGCCGTAATAGCCGCCGTGGCCGAGCCGGAACAGCAGCGCCTGGGTCTTGTTCTCCACCAGGCGCGGGATCTCGCTCACGCCGCCCTTGGCGCTCATTTCCAGCATATTGACGACTTCATTAACGCTAGGTGAGTTCGACTTGGACACCTGTTGCTTGATGTTCTCGGCGGCGGCATCGGCGAACAGCGCGGAGAAATCGGCTTTGACGCCGAAGGCATCCAGCATCTTCAGCTTGCCGGTGATCAACAGCACGAACAGCAGCGGCAGGATGATCAGCACCAGATCGATGGTCTTGAGTTCGTATTTGTCGCCCAGGCGCGCGCGGGTCAGCACCGAGGCGAGCAACAGACCCAGACCCAGCAACAACAACGCGATGACTTGCCATTTTTCCATGTGCTGATCTCCCTTGGGTGAGGCGCATTAGGTAGGGCGCTGGCGGAAGTATAGGATAAAACCTGTAGGAGCGGCCTGAAGGTGAGGCGCTTGCGCCGAGAGACTGCCCTGGGGCATTGGCCGCGAACACGCAATGTAGTGAGAGACTTGTTCGCGGCCAATGCCCGCTCCTACAGGATGCGCCTCACTAACCACAACATGCCCAGCAACAACGGCTGATGCAACATGTAGACGAGCAGGCTGTGCCGGCCCGCGAGACTCAGCAGTCGTGCCAGTGGCTGCGTGCCGTGCCAGTGCGCGAGGGTCGGCGGCGACTCGCGCAGCCAGACATGGTTGCCGAGAACGATGCCGAGCAGGACCACGCCGAACCAGGGAATCAGCGGTACATAATCCTCGGTCGGTGGTTTGAATGTCATCAGCCCCAGCCATTGCAGATACGGCTGGTCGAACACGGCATGGTCGAACACGCGGTCGAGGACGATCAGCGCGATGCCCACTACCAACGCTAATCTGGGTCGACGCACGAAACCCAGGCCGAGCACGCTGGCCACGGCGATGAAATGCAGTACACCAAAAAAGATCCAGCGTGGGCCGAATATGAAATAACTGCTCACGCTGATCAATACCGCGCAACCGGCGAGCGCGCCCAGGCGGGTGAGGAAGGATTTCCGGCGCAGACCAGAATGCGTCGCCAGGGTCAGACTGAT
>JACRMO010000115.1 GCA_016214925.1 Gammaproteobacteria bacterium | reverse complement strand
GTGCGGGAGCTGATGAATCGCGTGCGCCGCGCCATCATCATGTGCGAACACAGCTTGATTACACCTGCAGAACTCGATCTCGCTGCGCCCGAGCCGGAGTCATCAATGCGGACGCTGGTGGCCGCGCGCGGTGAGGCGGAAAAATGCACCATCGAGGCATCCTTGCATTGCTGTGGCAACAATATCTCGGAGGCGGCGCGTCAGTTGGGCGTGTCGCGTATCACGCTTTATCGGCTGCTGCGGAAATACCGTCTCGTCAATGGTGTGAGAGATTCCGGAAACGTCATTCACCTAGCGTCTCTCTAGGATTCAGAAAGGAAACCGGCTGGTATTAAGAAGCGTGTCTCAGATAAGCAAGTCACAAGGAGGAGAACCGCATGAACCGGAAAATGCTGGTAGTGTTGATTCATCTGGGGATGATGAACACCTGTCTGGCCGCGGCCCCAAATAGCGAATCCGTATCCGAGCGACTGGATCGGTTGGCGCATGATCTGGCCGCCGAACATCAGGCGATGGAGCAACACCGCAAAGATCTGGCGGAGCAGAAGCGCCTTCTGGAGGAACAGGCTGCTCTCATCGCCCGTCAGGCCGATCTGCTCAGGCAACAGCGCGAGGAGTTGGATCGGCTGCAGGACCAGCCGACTGTGGCGGGTGCCGAGTTGCGGGATCTGCGCGGTGGCGGCACAGCCGCTGCGCAGGGCCAGGAGCAGTCCGGGACACAGCCATATGCCCCATCGCGGACGATGGTCAGCCAAGCCGATGCGCCGGCGAACCCGCAGCCCGTCGGCAAGTCTCCGCCGAAGCCAACCAAGGTCCGGCCCGAGGTGCAGTCGATCCCCGAATTGGGCGGCGTATTGACGCCGAAGGGGCAATGGATACTCGAGCCTTCGCTACAGTACTCCAATTCACAGGTCAACCGGCTTACCTTCCTGGGTGTGGAGATTCTCGAGTCGTTTCTGATCGGTATTCTGGAGGCGCAGGACGCGGACCGCGATCTGCTCTCGCCCGCGATCACGGCGCGTTACGGTCTTACAAACCGACTCGAAATCGAGGGGAAAATTCCGTACGTTTGGCGCGATGATACCTTGAGAGCCACCATTCCGAATGTCACCAACGGTGCTGAAGTGACCCGTGATCTGGAAGGTGATGGCCTGGGTGACATCGAGCTCTCCATGCACTATCAGATCAACCGTGGTGAAGGGGGGTGGCCATTCTTCGTCGGTAACCTGCGCTATAAATCGTCGACCGGGGATGGGCCGTTCGATGTCAACCGCAATGCCAATGGTATCGAGACCGAACTGGCGACGGGCTCGGGGTTTGACGCGATAGAGCCCAGTGTCACCGTGCTGTTCCCAACCGATCCGGCGGTGTTGTTCGGCAATCTGGGTTATCTGGTGGCGCTGGAGGAGGATGTCAACAAGACTTTTGCGGTCTCGGGAGGCACGCCTCAGACCGTGGGCAAGTTCGATGCCGGCGATGCTGTTCGCATGAGTTTCGGTATGGCCTACGCGATCAATTCCGCGGCTTCGTTCACCCTCGGGTACAAGCATGACTTCATCCAGCGAACGGAGACCGAGATCAACAACGTCAATCTGACTGCCTCCAGTCTCGACGTGGGTGCGTTGTTGCTGGGATTCAGTTACCGCGTCAATGATCGCTCGAGCGTGAATATGAATCTGGAACTCGGAATGACAGCGGATGCGCCGGATGTATCCATGACGCTGCGGACACCCTTTGCGTTCTAGTGTGTAGGTAGGGGTGCCCGCCTAGGCGTTTGGCCAGCATGCATATCGGGCTAACGTTGTGTGCTGCCAATTCTGCCGCTCAGGATCGCTCCCCGCAGGGCATCCTGGAACTGCCGGAAATTCTGTATCGTCACGTTGATATCCACTTCCTGCCGGATGTCGCGTCCGGTAGCTTGGTTCACCACCATGCTGGTAATGCGGTCGCGGGTCGCCTCGTGCAGCGCAAGGACGGCCCCCTTCCGGTCGTTGATCAGCACGCCGGTGGCGTCCTTCATGGCGGACAGGTCTATGTTGGGCAGGTACAGATCCGCGGGGCTGGGGCCTTGGCCTGCGCCGAGCACTTGCACGGATCCCTGTGTACCACCGCCTGCGGCGTTGCCTGTTGCGGGTGGGCTGGTCGTTGCGGGTGACCCGGTTCCCGCCACTGTCGGCGCGGGTGCCGTACGTCCAGGGGTATTCGTGGGAGACGCGGGCAGATGCTGAGTCAATACGCCGGTCTCCGTGTACTTGATGATGGTTTCCAGCGCGAGTCTGCCGTCCACGAAGGTGCGCAGATTGGCGCCGAAGTCGAACTGCAGGCCCGCAAACTCGAAGCCGCCGCGCAAGGCTTGCAGTTCGTCGGTGCTAATAACTTGCAGTTCCTGGAAGTCGATGTCGGTTGTCTCCGTGGCCGGTCCAGCCTCGACCACGCCCGTTTCCGCGGTGGCCAATATCATCACCAAGACGACTAACGGGCCGCGCCAAGCAGCGCGGTATGGCCGAGACACGGATCCGCATTGCGCGGTTGTTTGTGTGACTTCCATGGAGTATTACCTCCCCAGTTCGTTGCGCCCGGGTAGCGTGAGCGAGAAGATTCCCAGACCCGTGCGATCCAGACTCTGTCCGATGGGGGCTTGCGGCCATGCGCTCCAATCGCGCTTGTCGTTGAAGTGTCGTCGCGCGGTCTGGAGTTCACTGCGCGCGGGGAAGCCATCTGTCTGTAGGCCTTTGTTGTCGAGAAAGCGCTTCATGTCGAGCATGGAGAAGCCTTCCTGCCGAATCTTTTGCTGGTCACCTGTCCGATACATGAATTCGAACGCTTCTGTTTCGCCGACGGGCTGCTCGTAGTGGAAGGTGAGCAACGTGGCGACAGCCGCCGAACCGCAACTGAAATCGTACTGTTGCCGCACGACAGTCTGGAGACGCGCTTCCTTGAGACTCGTGACCGGGACGGAGAAGGCGCCTCCGGCCCCCTGTATGCGCAGAGCGGTCTGCGCATACACACTCATGCCTAGCATGAGGCTCAAACACCCGCCGAACATCACAAGCTTGTGCAGGTATCTGCCGTGCTGTTTCGCGCCGTAAGTTTCCATGAGCACTCCCGCGGCGGTACGTACTGTCACTGCAGGTTGAACGTGACGCCTATGGCGGCATTCACGGCATTGTTGTTACCAGTAACGATATTGAAGACGCCAACGCCGCTGAAGCCGTCCAATGCATGTTCGGCGATCGTCACGGAGCCGCTGTTGAGGGTGCCGACCGTGAACGTACTGCCGGTCACCGATGCGCTGAGATCCTGATTGCTCTGGACGGTGATCTGGGTGTTGCTGCTCTGGCCGCGCAAGTCATCCAGTTCCGTCGGCTGGCTCACCGACAAGCCGGTGAATTCGTCCTGTGCCTGTGCATGAGAATTTCCTATCGTCAGATAGAGCCCGAGGAAAATTCCCGAAATCCACGGCAATCGCAGATTCAATCGCGGACTGCCATTGCTTGACCGTTTCATCGCAGCACCTCTCTGTCCTGATACCGGTTGCGTGGGTGTTTATCGGTGCTTGCACGCGTCGGTAAACCTGGCGGGCCGTTGACCGGCCCGCCAGCGAAGTACCCATGCAACCCAGTATCAATTGCCGATACTGATTCCCGAATGGGCCGCGACAGAAACACCTCCCAGGGTCGAGTTGTACAACCCTGAGGACACGTTGAGGTTGCTGATACCGCCGAACGTGCCCGCACCGACTGCGACCGTAACATCGCCGGTCGCCAGCTTGCCGCCCCAGGCGTCGCCGCTGTCGCCGCCGTTGCCGCCATTCGCAGAACCGCCGGCGCCGCCATTCCCGCCGATGCCGCCCGTCGCAACGTTGTTGCCCGTGTCGGCGTAACCGCCGTTGCCACCGTCGCCGGTATCGCCACCGTCGGCAGTGTTACTGCCGTTGCTGGTGGAGCCGCCCGCTCCGCCATCGCCACTGTTGGCCTGGTTGCTGCCATTGCTCGACGATCCGCCTGTGCCGCCGTCGCCGCCGTCGCCGCTCAAGGCCGAGTTGCTACCGTTGGCGCTATTGCCGCCACTGGCACCTGCACCACCATCACCCGCGGTGGCAGTGTTCGAGCCATTGGACGTCGAACCGCCGCCGCCTCCGGCCGCGTCACCGGCGTTGGCCTGGTTGGAGTCGTTGCCGGCGCGGTCATCTCCGGCCGTGTCCACCGGGTCGTCGTTGGCGTTGTTGTCGCCGCTGTTGCCGGCATTGCCCGATTGGTCTGATGCTGCCGGTCCACCGTTCGCATCGCCGTAACCATAGGCGGATGCCTGGCCACCGTCGTCACCGTCGCCACCGGAGCCGCCATCACCATCACCATAGGCATCGGCATAGCCGCTGTCGCCGCTGTTCGAACTGCTGCCGCCATCGCCGTCACCATAGGCATCGGCATAACCAGAATCGCCGCCATGGCCTGCATCACCGTCGCCGGACGCATCGGCGTCTCCACCATCGGCATTGTAGTCACCGTCACCACCGACTCCGCTGGTGGAGACATTCGCATCACCGCCATAGCCGCCTTGATCGCCGTCGGCGGAGCCGCCGTAGCCACCGTTACCACCGTTGCCCGACGAGCCGCCAGCGATGTTGATCGGTGCGCCGGTGACATTTGATTCCATCTTTTGATAGGAGATAACTTCGATAGAACTGTTGAAGGATTCGGCATAGGCCTCGGCCGTGCCACCGTCGCCGCCATAGGACGTGCCGCCCGCGCCGCCGGTGGAATCGCCGGCTACGCCGCCCAAACCCCCATCGCCGCCATCTCCACCAGTACCGCCTGAACCGGAGGCGCCGCCACCACCACCACCCGTACCCGTGTTGGTCGCTGTCTGCGAGGCATCGAAGTCCTGCTCACCCGGGTCACTCATGTTCTGAGTATTGCTGTTGCTGGCGCTGCCACCGGACCCGCCGTTGGTGTCATCAACGGAAGCGCTGCCGCCCTCATCGCCATCGCCGCCGTCGCCGCCATAGGGATCGCCCCCATTGCCGCCATTGGCGGGACCGCCAGAGCCACCATCGGCGCTTGCCGACGCGCTCGCGTTTATCGTGACGCTATTGTCGTCGGAGAAATTAAAGCTCGGATTGGCATATGCACCGCTTGCGGTGGCAATGGCCAGTGCAAGCGTGGAGAGACTCACTAGCAAAGGTTTGTTCATGGTTGAGCTCCTGTGTCCGGTTGATATATCTGGGGGGTGATATACGCATGGTCCCTGTATGAAGCATCGGAAAATGGCCGTATCCAGAAGAGGATGACTGCACGTAGGTGCCAGTGCGCACCATAGTTACGGGTGCGCCGCCAGCGGGAAACCGCGTGCCGTGTACTGGATCGAACTCCACGATCGATTCAGCAAGGGCTGTGCCACGGTCGAGGTCAGCAAATATCCTGTTGGATTTAAGACGATATTCCGCGTAAGCCCGCGATGCGAGTGCGTGCTTCGGGATGTATTGTCAGATTGCTGTTACAGGTTCTGGTTCAGGGAAGTCTGAAGCAAGTGACGCCGTTGTCTGACTTCAAGTCGGCACCGTTCCGCCATGTCATCCACGGACAGGATACGAAAATACCCACGGTCCAAGGTGTTTGGGCGTTATCTGGGTGATATCTGAAATGGAACCACGGGTAATGTATTGTCCTGTGCTCCGGGAGACGAGCCTCTATAGTCGTTCCTGGAGTTGTTTTCGATCAAAACACTCCGCTGACACGCGTGCCGATCCCGGTCGGGCCGCTTTCGATCCTTGCCTCGCCGCCGTGCATGCGGGCGATTTCCCGGACAATCGCCAAGCCCAGGCCACTGCCTTCCGCGCCGTGCCCCAGCACGCTGTAGAAACGTTCGAAGACGCGTTCGCGCTGATCGAGAGGGATGCCCGGGCCGTTGTCGGTGACAGCGAGATGCGCTCGGTCGTTGTTGAAGACACTGACCGTAACCTGCCCGTGATGGGGCGTGTAACGCACGGCGTTATCGATGAGGTTGTCGAGCAGATCCTTGAGGCGCGCGGCATCGCCTTGCAGGGTGATGGGTGTATTGGGTGCCTCGAAACCGATATCGATGTATTTCTCCAGCGCGCGTGGCACCCATTCCATCGTGATCTGCGATGCGAGCAGGCCAAGGTCCAGAGGCAATTTCCGGAAGGCGCGCTCCGCCATCGGTTCATTGCGCGCCAGCGCCAGCAATTGATTCACCAGGCGGGTCATGCGATCTGTGCTGGCACGCAAGTTTTGGATGGCCTGCAAGGTGATCGTCGGATCATGTTCGCGTAAGGCGAGATCGATCTGTGCCTTGAGACCGGCCAATGGCGTGCGCAGTTGATGCGCGGCATCGGCGATGAATCGGTTCTGCACATCCAGCACCTTCGAGAGGCGCGCCATGAGATCGTTGATCGCGTGGATCAGCGGTTGTACCTCGGCGGGTATTTCCTCGCCACTGACGGGGCTGAGGTCGAGATGTGAACGCTCGGAGACCGCTTTTTGCAGGCGTTTCAGCGGCACGAGGCTTTTTCCGATGCCAAACCAGACAATCAGCGTGGCCAGGACAATAATCAGCATCTGCGGCAAGATCACGCCGCTTTGAAACTCCCGCGACAGCAATGAACGCTTGGTCAGGGTCTCGGCGACTTGTATGACATAAGTATCATGTTCCAGGGTGTGCCGTAGATTGATGATGCGAACCTCGCGGTCGTAGATTCGGCCCGTCGAGAACGACTGCTGTTGTTCCGCCAAATTCGCGGGGACAGGCGGCATCCGGTTTTCACCCTCGATGATATGGCCTTGCGTATCCCGGATCGCAAAATAGATCTCATCGTATTCGTCGGACATCAATATCTGGTAGGCGGCCCGGGGCAATATCAGTTCGTGGCTCGTGGCGGCATACGCAAGTTGTTGCGAAAGCGAGCTGGCCAGCGTGATTAACATGCGGTCGTACACGCGATTGGACAGCGCATTGCCGTAATAATAGTTGTAGCCGGCGCGCAGAAAAAACAGGATCAACAGTGGTAGCAGCAACCATACCAACAGTTTGCGGCGCAGTGACTGGGACTTAGCCGGCATCCGGTTTATCCAGCAGATAACCCAGACCGCGAATCGTCCGGATATTGATCCCGACCGGCTCGAGTTTTTTCCGCAGTCGGTGAACGCCGACCTCGATGGCGTTATCGCCAACCTCGTCGCCCCAGCCGTACAAGCGCTCGGCGAGATGTTCCTTGCTGACGACGCGACCGGCACGCAGCAACAGAATTTCCAGAACGCTGACTTCGCGCGCGGAAAGGTCGAGGGGTTGATCGCCCACCAGCACGGTTTTGTCGACCGTGTCGAAGCGCAGCGGACCGAATGCGATCAGCGTTTCGGATACGCTGTGCTTGCGGCGGATCAGCGCCCGGATGCGGGCCTCCAGCTCCAGCAAGTCGAAGGGTTTGGTCAGATAGTCGTCGGAGCCGAGATCCAAGCCGCTGACACGATCGGCGAGCGAGTCGCGGGCCGTCAGGATCAGCACTGGTACGGTGAACTTGCGTGTCCGCAGTTGCTTGAGTACCTGCATGCCATCGAGTCCGGGCAGGCCCAGGTCCAAGACCACCAGATCGAACACGTCTTGAGTGAGCGCGGCATCCGCGGCTACGCCGTCAGTGACCAGATCGATGACATAGCCCGACTGGCGTAAGGCCTGCGACAACGTGCTCGCGAGAATGTTGTCGTCTTCAACCAGAAGGATACGCAAGATAGTGCTCCTGAACGCCGAAACAAGCGGCTTTAGACAGACGGCAGCGTATGTCAGCCATGTCGTTTTGACAATGATGCGGGTACCCTGGCGTTCAAAACGCGGAGGATTGTTTCGGTGGCGTGGGAACGGCATGGGTGTTGTGCATCGACTGCGGGGCGCATTGCGCGTCGGTTTGCTTCTAACGCCGAGGTCATATGCATTCGGACTCGCGGTGGTGCGGGCTTGCATTGTCGGGAGCCGTGGAATAACCCTTTGCCGCGCGATTAAATTTATCCACCCCCAAATTCTTTTTTAGCGCTAAGCAGCTGATTGGAAATTAATTTCCGTCCATTTCTTGGCTTGACACCCGTTTCGACTCTGGCCTAGACTGCTTTGAATGTGTGCGCTGCCTCCAGCGGCATCAAGAACTTAAACAAAGCACACCCGGATACGCGGTTGTTGGCGTCGGAAGCGGAGACATGCTGGAAAATTACCTGCCCATACTCATTTTCATTGCGGTCGGTATCGCCTTCGGGGCGGTATTCATCGCCGTCGGCTTCCTTGCCGGGCCGCAGCGTCCCGACAGCGAAAAGCTCTCGCCCTATGAATGCGGCTTCGAGGCCTTCGAGGATTCGCGCATGAAATTCGACGTGCGCTACTACCTCGTCGCCATCCTGTTCATCATCTTCGATCTGGAAATCGCCTTCCTGTTTCCCTGGGCCGTGGTGCTCAAGGAGATCGGCATGTTCGGTTTCACGGCCATGCTGGTCTTCCTCGGCATACTGGTGATCGGCTTCATTTATGAATGGAAGAAGGGCGCTCTCGAATGGGAATAGAGGGACTCCTTGAACAGGGCGTGGTCACGACCACGGCCGATAAACTCATCAACTGGGCACGCACCGGTTCGATGTGGCCGATGACCTTTGGTCTGGCCTGCTGTGCCGTGGAGATGATGCAGGCGGGCGCCTCGCGTTACGATCTGGACCGTTTCGGCATCGTGTTTCGCCCCAGCCCGCGCCAGTCCGACGTGATGATCGTCGCCGGTACGCTGGTGAACAAAATGGCGCCGGCGCTGCGCAAGGTCTACGACCAGATGGCCGAGCCGCGCTGGGTGATCTCCATGGGTTCCTGCGCCAATGGCGGCGGTTATTACCATTATTCCTATTCGGTGGTGCGCGGCTGCGACCGTATCGTGCCGGTCGATATCTATGTGCCCGGTTGTCCGCCGACCGCCGAGGCGCTGATCTACGGCATTC
>JACRMO010000114.1 GCA_016214925.1 Gammaproteobacteria bacterium | reverse complement strand
CTCAGGCGGCCTGCGGGATGGGGGCTTCGACAGCGCGCTGACCGGACACGGTCTTGATCACGTTGTAGGCCATGATCAGCATGCCGGACAGGAACACGACGCCGCCCAAGAAACGCACGAAGTAGAACGGATACATGCGTTCCAACGATTCGACGAAGCTGTAGGTCAGCGTGCCGTCGTCGTTCACCGCGCGCCACATCAGACCCTGCATGACGCCGGCGATCCACATGGCGGTGATGTACAGCACCACGCCGATGGTGGACACCCAGAAGTGCACATCGATGAGTTTGACGCTGTACATCTGTTCGCGGCCGAACATGCGCGGGATCAGGAAGTACATGGCGCCGATCGACACCATCGCCACCCAGCCCAACGCGCCGGAGTGTACGTGGCCGATGGTCCAATCGGTGTAGTGCGACAGTGCGTTCACGGTCTTGATGGACATCATCGGACCTTCGAAGGTCGACATGCCATAGAACGACAGCGAGACGATCAGGAACTTGAGGATTGGATCGGTGCGCAGCTTATGCCAGGCGCCCGACAGGGTCATCATGCCGTTGATCATGCCGCCCCAGCTCGGTGCCAGCAGGATCAGCGAGAACACCATGCCCAGCGTCTGCGTCCAGTCCGGCAGCGCGGTGTAATGCAAGTGATGCGGACCGGCCCACATATAGGTGGAGATCAGCGCCCAGAAGTGCACCACCGACAAGCGATAGGAATACACCGGCCGGTTGGCCTGCTTGGGAATGAAGTAGTACATCATGCCTAAGAAGCCGGCGGTCAGGAAAAAGCCCACCGCGTTATGGCCGTACCACCACTGCACCATCGCGTCGATCGCACCCGGATACACCGAATAGGACTTGGTCAGCGATACCGGCAGTTCGGCGCTATTGACCAGATGCAGCACGGCGATAGTCAGGATGAAGGCGCCGTAGAACCAGTTGGCGACGTAGATGTGTTTGGTGCGCCGTTTGAGAATCGTGCCGAAGAACACAATGGCATAGGCGACCCACACCAGCGTGATCAGGATGTCGATCGGCCATTCCAGTTCGGCGTATTCCTTGCCACTGGTGATGCCGAGCGGAAGAGTGACCGCCGCCGAAACGATAATGAGCTGCCAGCCCCAGAAGGTGAAGGCGGCCAGTCCATTGGAGAACAGTCGCGCCTGACAGGTACGTTGCACGACGTAATACGATGTCGCGAACAGCGCAGAACCGCCGAAGGCGAAGATCACCGCGTTGGTGTGCAGCGGTCGCAGGCGGCTGTAAGTCAGGAAGGGCAGATCGAAATTGAGCGCCGGCCAGACCAGTTGCGCGGCGATCAGCACGCCGACCAGCATGCCGACGATGCCCCACACCACGGTCATGATCGAAAACTGGCGCACGACCTTATAGTTGTAAGTAGATGCTGTATCCATTGAGGACCTCGCAGGGTGACTCCAGTGAAGCAGAGAAAAAAGGGCGGGTATCTTGAATACCCGCCCTTGCACTTACATCAGAACTTGGTGCCGATGCCGATCATGTAGGCCCAGGGATCGATGGACACACTGTAGGTGCCGATGCCGTTGCCGATCGTGGCATCGGTGTCGATGTCCATGTACCAGACCTGGCCACTGACGAACCAGTCGCTGTTGATATCGATGTCGACACCGGCTTCCGCGGCGAGGCCCCAGGAGCTGTCCAGATCCAAGCCAACGCCGGTGAGTGCGCCGGTGGTTTGAGTATTGAAGAACGTAGTGTAGTTGACGCCGGCACCGACGAACGGCCGGATGTTGTTGGACGGCATGAAGTGCCACTGCACCGTGACGGTCGGCGGCAACTGGTCGGTTTCGGCGACCTTGCCGAGTCCGGAAATGCTGCCCATGCCGTTGATGTCGTGGCTGAACGGCCAAGCCGCCAGCAATTCGACACCGATATTGTCGGTGGCCATGTAAGTGAAGTTGATACCGAGGCTCGTAGCGTCGTCGGCTTCGACCTTGGCGCCAGCGGCGATGCTGGTGAGTTCGTCGCTCTCACCCGTCGGAGAGACATTGGCAACACCGGCGCGGACGAGAATATCGCCCTGCTGCACAGCCAGGGCGGAACCGGAGGCAAGTCCAAGGCTGGCAAGCAGGGCTGCCGAGACGAGAGAAATTTTGGCTTGAGAAGTCATTGAGTGTTTTCCTTCTGCACTACGGGAGTTGGACACAAAAATACAGCGCCCATCGGACGCGTTAGCGGGCGGCTGTACGGGCAGCGTTACTGTGCTAAAGGAGGGGCGGGTCGACAATGACCCAAATCAAAGAACGGTAATATTCGAAAGTGGTGTGTTCAGCCGTGCAGGCCGTCGCCCTGTTGTACCTGGGCGCGGGTTTCGTTGTGCGCCATGCGCTGGAGGCCTTCCATATCTTCGATGACCACATGTTTACGGTCGACGCTGAGCAGGCCGTCGGCCTGGAAGCGGGAGAACAAGCGACTGACCGTTTCGACGGCCAGGCCCAGATAGTTCGCGATGTCGGTGCGCGACATACTGAGATTGAATTCCCGGGCCGAAAAATTGCGTTCGGTGAAGCGTTTGGAGATCCGCAGCAGCAGCGAAGCAAGGCGCTCTTCCGCGGTTTTCTTGCCCAGCCAGATCATCAGATCCTGGTCTTCGAGGATTTCCCGACTCATGATCCGCAGTAATTGACGTTGCAGCCCGGGGATCTTGGCGCCCAAGTCCTGCAAGCGGTTGAAAGGGATCTCGCAGGCGCTGGTGGTTTCCAGGGCGCGCGCGGTGCAGTTGTGAGTCTCGGTGGTGATGGCGTCCAGGCCGACGATTTCGCTCGGCAGGTGAAATCCGGTCACTTGTTCCTGACCGTCGTCGGTGGTGGTGAAGGTTTT
>JACRMO010000135.1 GCA_016214925.1 Gammaproteobacteria bacterium | reverse complement strand
CGTGACGCTGCGTGACCATGAACGCGCACTGTTGTGCAGTCCGATGCGGCCGATTGTGTTGGCGCGTAAGTGCCGCCCTCTCTCTCCTGCCCCTCTCCCGCAAGGAGTGAGGGGGACGCCTGAAGCACTCCCCGCGTCTTGCACGCTCGCAGCGAACATTGCGCCCGGCCTGAACGAAATCGGCGTGCTGCTGCCGTATGCGCCGTTGCATCATCTGCTGTGCCGCGCCTTCGCCGGGCCCTTGGTGATGACCTCGGGCAATCTCAGTGGCGAGCCGGTGTTGACGGACAATATCGAGGCACAGAACCGACTGGCGCGCATCGCCGATGCCTTCCTGCATCACAACCGCCCCATCGTACGTCCGGCCGACGATCCAGTGTTCCGCACGCTGGCCGGGAAACCGCGGCCGCTGCGGCTGGGGCGCGGCTGCGCGCCGTTGGAACTGAGCTTGCCATGCGCGTTGTCGGAACCGGTGCTCGCGGTCGGTGGGCATTTGAAGCTCACGGTCTGTCTCGCCTGGGACGAGCGCGCGGTGATCTCGCCACACATCGGTGATATGGGCACGCCACGCAGTCTCGCCGTGTTCGAACAAGTACTCGCCGATCTGCAACGGTTGTATGGTGTGCAAGCCGCGCACCTGGTGTGCGATGCGCATCCCGGTTACACCACCACACGCTGGGCACAACGGCAGACATTGCCCAGCACGCGCGTCTGGCATCATCACGCGCACGCCTCGGCACTCGCGGGTGAATGCGCAGCGGATGAAGACTGGTTGATGTTTACCTGGGATGGCACGGGTTACGGCGAGGATGGCTCGCTGTGGGGTGGCGAGACGTTATATGGTCGACCTGGACAATGGCGGCGCGTGGTGCGACTGCGGCCGTTTCGATTGCCGGGCGGCGAGCAGGCCGGGCGCGAGCCTTGGCGCAGTGCGGCGGCCTTGTGCTGGGAAACCGATGCGCCGTTCGATTCCACATACGCCGATATGGCCTTGCTGCACCAAGCCTGGAGCAAGGGCATCAATTCACCGCAGAGTAGCGCCGCCGGGCGCGTATTCGATGCCGCCGCGAGTCTGACCGGGGTGTTGCAGGTCGGCAGTTTCGAGGGCCAGGGCCCAATGTATCTCGAAGCGCTCGCCGCCGACAGCGACGGTGTGGCCATCGAGTTGCCGTTGGCGCGCGACAACACCGGCCTGTGGCAAACCGACTGGGCGCCGTTGCTCGCGCGGCTGGTTACGCACTTGGGCGATGCGCAACAACCGGTCGCACAACGGGCGGCGGATGTGCATGCCAGCCTCGCGCGTGCGATCCGGCGCCAGGCCGAGTGCCTCGCGCAGGAACACCGCTTCACCCGCGTCGGCCTCACCGGCGGGGTATTCCAGAACGCGCGACTGGCCGAACTCGCCTGCGCGGAACTCACGGCGGCGGGATTTACGGTAAGCTTGCCCGAACGCCTGCCCTGCAACGATGCGGGCATCAGCTTCGGGCAGGTGGTGGAAGTGCTGTTTGCACACCAAAGTTTGCAAAGAGCGCAGAGAAAATGTTAAGGAACCTCTGATTAGTTCTCGTTCCATCGTCATTCCCGCGAAAGCGGGAATCCAGAAATCGACTACCTGGATGCCCGCCTACGCGGGCATGACGAATAAATAAGAGGTTCCTTAAGTGTGTTTCTCTCAGCGTGCTTTGCGTTCTTTGGTGTGAATAAATCGAGCGGTCAACCCTTCAGGAAACACGCATGCCGACACCGCTGACTGATACCCATATCGCACTGGCCCACGGCAACGGCGGGCGTTATATGCGCGAGCTGATCGAAGGCATCTTCGCGCGGCATCTCGGCAATCCGGCATTGGATACGCAAGCCGATGCCGTGCCATTAACAATGGACAGTCAGGAACTGCTGTTCACCACCGACGGTTTCACGGTACAGCCGCTGGAATTTCCCGGCGGCGACATCGGCTCGCTGGCGGTGCACGGCACCACCAACGATCTCGCCGTGGCTGGTGGATTGCCGCGCTATCTGAGTCTGAATGCATTCATCGAGGAAGGGCTGGAAGTCGCGTTGCTGGATCGGCTTATCGCCAGTCTGGCGCGCGCGGCGAAGGAGATCGGTGTGCAGGTCGCTGCCGGCGATACCAAGGTGGTGCGGCGCGGCGAGGGTGGTGGTTTGTATCTCGCCACCACCGGCATCGGCACGCGCCTGCCCGGCCCGGTGATGGGACTGAATCAAATCCGCAACGGCGATGCACTGATCGTCAGCGGGCCGGTCGGCGATCATGGCATCGCGGTGATGCTGGCACGCGAGCAGTTCGGCTTGCGTGGCGATCTCCTGTCCGATGCGGCGAGCGTGTTGCCGCTGACGCGCGCGCTGTTGAATTTCTCCGGCTTGCGCTTCATGCGCGATCCGACGCGCGGTGGACTGGCCACCGTCTGCCACGAAATCCGCCGCGCCACCGGCTTGGGTGTACACCTGCGTCAGGCACAGGTACCGATCCGCGCGCCGGTGCAGTCGGTGTGCGAGATGCTCGGCTACGATCCGTTGTTTCTGGCCTGCGAGGGCCGCGTGGTCGCGGTCGTCGCGCCGGAACAGGCCGAGACAGCGGTGCAGATGTTACGCACGCTGCCCAACGGTGAACTCGCGTGCGTCATCGGACATGTGGAAAACACCGCGCGACATGTGGTGCTGCACACCGAACTCGGCGGCCAGCGCATTCTCGAAGAACTCGAAGACGATCCGCTACCACGGATTTGCTGATCAGATTTTCTCCAATTCCGCCAACACCGCCGGCAGAGAGTGCCGCACCAGCTGCTCCGGCTCGCCGTCCCCCACACCCAACCCCAGAATCGCAAAGCGCGTCGGCAGATCGCCCAAGGCCCGCGCGACACCCAGCGCGGTGAGCAGATCCACGCCGTGACTGGAACAGCCGGGATAACAGTCGGGACGTCCAGCTAATTCGGCCTCGCTCACGCGACGCACACAACCGGGCGGCAGGTCCGGTGTCGCATCGATCACTATGAGTGCCGTGGTCCCGGCGCACAGGCTCAACATCTGCGCGGGCGATGCGCAGCGCAGCACCTCGAAATCGCCCCGCTGTTCCGCACCCCTTTGGAGCGCGTCGGCAAGTCGCCAGGCGACCACGTCATTGCCCTGATACGAGCCCAGACAGATCACGCGTTTCATGCACGCTCCGAACATCGGCTGCGGCCCTGGGCGGTATTGCCTGCCAGTACCATGGTTTTTTTTGATCCGTGTCAATGCGCTGTCGGGCCGCCAGATTACCATGCGAGGAACACGCTGCGCTGGTTGTGCCGGTGATTTCGGACGGTCGCGTGGACCATACACCTGCGCAGGCGTACCGAGAGGGGCACGTATGCGGCACAGGGCCATTCAACAGGCGATGACAGATCACCCGACCGGTACAGACATGTCTATGGATATCGAAGGTCAGGCCAAGCTGATCGCCACCCTCCAGCGGGAACCGCGGCGCTTCGCCCATCCGGTCCAATCGATCCGACTCCTGGAAACGCATATCTCGCGGGTATTACTGACCGGCGCCCACGCCTACAAATTCAAGAAGCCGGTCAACCTGGGTTTTCTGGATTTCAGCACGCTCGAACAACGCCGTTTCTATTGCCATGAGGAGCTACGCCTCAATCGCCGGCTGGCACCGGAACTCTACGAGGCCGTGGTCAGCATCACCGGCTCACCGAATGACCCGCAGATCGATGGCGCGGGTACTGTCATCGACTACGCGGTGCGCATGCACCAGTTCCCTGATGGTGCGCGGCTCGACGAGGTGTCGGACCGCGGTGAACTCACCCGCGCGCACATCGACCAGATCGTCGCCACCCTCGCGGCCTTCCATCGCCATGCACCGACAGCCGGCACGGAGAGCCTGCATGGGACGCCGGCCGGCATCGGTGATCGTGCGCTACAGAACTTCGATCAGATCGACGCACACTGCGAAGACGACGCGATTTGCGCACGCCTGCAACCGCTGCGCGCCTGGAGCGAGGCGCAGTTGCATGCCTTGCACGACGACTTCGAGTTGCGCCGGCGCGAAGGCTGGATCCGCGAATGTCACGGCGATCTGCATCTGGCCAATATGGCGCTGGTCGATGGGCGCGTGCTGATCTTCGACGCACTGGAATTCTCCGATGATCTGCGTTGGATCGACCCCTTGAGCGAAGTTGCGTTCCTGTATATGGATCTGGAACACCGCGGTCACAACGCGCTGGCGCGGCACTTTCTCAACGATTACCTCGAAGCCGCCAACGATTATCAGGGGCTGGGCCTGTTCCAGTATTACCTCGCCTACCGCGCCATGGTGCGCGCCAAAGTCGCCGCCATCGAGGCGCATCAGCATTGCAAAGAACCCGTGCGCGCCAAGGCGGCATTGAACACGCTGCAAAGCTATCTGGATCTCGCCGCGCGCTACAGTGCGCCGCGCGAGCGGGTGCCGCTGATTGTGCTGCACGGCTATTCGGGTTCCGGCAAGACCTGGTTGTCCACGCAGTTGATCGAGTCGCTGGGCGCGATCCGCCTGCGCTCAGACGTGGAACGCAAACGCCTGCTGGGCCTGGCACCGGAAGACTGCACCGACAGCGGCATTGCCAGCGGCGCCTATGCGCCGGAGATCACCGAGAAAACGTATCAGCGCCTGTTGGCGCTCGCCTACCCGATTCTCGACGCGCGCTTTCCGGCCATCGTCGATGCGACCTTCCTGCTGCGCAGCCAGCGCGCGCCGTTCCAACGGCTGGCGCAGATCGCCGGCGTGCCCCTTGTCATCCTCGATCTGCAGGCGTCCGACACCCTGCTGCGTGAACGCATCACCCAGCGCAAAGGCAAGGGGCGCGATGCCTCCGAGGCCACCTTGGCGGTGCTCGAACATCAGCGGAAAATCGCCGAGCCGCTCACCAGCGCGGAACAAGCTTGCGCGATCAGCGTGGATTCTTCCCGGACACCCGACTTCGACGCCCTCGGTCGCACCCTGCTGGCGCACACGTAGCGAACAGCGTGTAATCACGGCCGTGTTCATGGCCAGAGGCCGTGAACAAGGCCTCAACCTCGCGCGTTCTGCTTAATGTCGCTATCCCGCCCACAGATGGGGTAGAAACCTCGTCGTTTAGCCCGCAAAATAGCAACACCTTCTCAGCGGGCGTATGCACGTATGTATGCACGTATGACAATCACCCACCGACACCTGATTTTTCTCGCCGCCCTCGCCTGCGCGGGCCTGATGGCGTTCGCCCTGTTTCTGCAACAGGTTCTGCATCTGGAACCCTGTCCGTTGTGCATCTTCCAGCGCGTGTTCGTCATGGCCATCGGCGCGGTGGCCTTGGTCGCGGCGCTGCACAATCCCGGACTGCTGGGACGCCGCCTGTATACCGGATTGATGGGGCTGCTGGCCATCGGTGGCGGCGCGGTGGCCGGACGCCAAGTATGGCTGCAACATCTGCCCGCCGACCAAGTGCCGGAATGTGGGCCGGGTTTGGAATACATGCTGGAGTCCTTCCCGCTCAACGAGACGCTGCGACTGGTGTTGCGCGGCTCCGGCGAATGCGCCAAGGTCGAGTGGACCTTCCTGAGCTTCAGCATCGCCGAATGGATGCTGGTGGTGTTTGCCGGCTTTCTGATCTATGCCATTGTGCTGGCCGGCGCGAAGACGTTCGCAACCCGCTAACCACTTACTCAAGTCATCGTCATGGCCACCAAGAAAACCGATTCTTCGAAACTCGACAAGATCGTCGCCGACGCGCACCGCAACCGCGACCAGCGGGACAAGGAATACCGCGAGCAGGCGCTGAAATTGTATCCGTGGATCTGCGGGCGCTGCAGCCGCGAGTTCACCCAGGTGAATCTGCGCGAACTCACCGTGCACCACCGCGATCACAATCACGACAACAACCCAGCCGACGGCAGCAATTGGGAGCTGTTGTGCCTGTACTGTCACGACAACGAGCACCAGCGACAACTGGAAGCGGCCGGTCTGGGCAAGACCACACCCACTGGCACGTCCGGCGGCGCGTCCGGCCCGACGGCCATGCACAATCCCTTCGCCGCATTGAAGGACCTGCTCAAGGACAAGGATTAAATGCGCAGCCGGATGCGCATTTGGGTCGACGCCGATGCCTGCCCCGCCGTCATCAAGGAAATTCTGTATCGCGCCGCGGTGCGCACACAGACAGCGCTGACACTGGTCGCGAATGCGCCGCTGCGCACGCCGCCGTCGCCCTATATCAAATCCGTGCAAGTACCGTCCGGCTTCGACGTGGCGGACAACCGCATCGTGGAACTGGTGGAAAACGGCGATCTGGTGATTACCGCGGATATTCCGCTCGCCGCCGCGGTCATCGATAAAGGCGGGCATGCGCTCAACCCACGCGGCATGTTGTATTCGCCGGAGAACATCCGCGAGACACTGTCGCTGCGCAACTTCATGGCCGATCTGCGCAGCAGCGGCGTGGAAACCGGCGGGCCGCCGACATTCACGCTCAGCGATCGACAAGCCTTCGCCAATCAGTTGGACCGTATGCTGGCACGCCGCACCACATGATCAACACCATCCGGGATTTTCTCCGCCTCGAATCAGCCAGTGGGCTGCTGCTGGTGGCGGCGACGGTCTTCGCGATGCTGGTCGCGAATTCGCCGCTCAGTTCTCTGTACCACGCGCTATTGGATACGCCGATCGGCATTCGTGTCGGCGCGCTGGAAATCGCCAAGCCGTTGCTGTTGTGGATCAACGACGGGTTGATGGCTGTGTTTTTCTTTCTCGTCGGCCTGGAAATCAAGCGTGAGGTGCTCGACGGCGAGCTAGCGAATCCGCAACAGGTGGTTCTGCCACTGTTCGCCGCGGTTGGTGGCATGGCCGTTCCGGCCGCTGTGTATGCCGCCTTGAATTGGGGCGACCCCGTAACGATTCGCGGCTGGGCCATTCCGGCCGCCACCGACATTGCCTTCGCGCTGGGTGTCTTGAGCCTGCTTGGCAATCGCGTACCGACGTCACTGAAACTGTTCCTGATGACGCTGGCCATCGCCGACGACCTCGGTGCCATCATCATCATCGCGATCTTCTATACCGTCGAGCTGTCCACACTGTCGCTGTCGGTGGCCGGTGGTGCCTTGCTGGCAGCGTTCGCCTTGAATCGACGCGGCGTCGTCAATCTCACCGCGTACATGTTGGTCGGCTTGGTACTGTGGGTGGCGGTATTGAAATCCGGCGTGCATGCGACGCTGGCCGGTGTGCTGCTGGCGTTTTTTATCCCGTTGCGCACACACCAAGACGGACATGAATCGCCGCTGCATCGCCTGGAACACGACCTGCATCCCAGCGTGGCCTATGCCATCCTGCCGTTGTTCGCCTTCGCCAACACGGGCATTTCCCTAACAGGGATCACGCCGGACTCCCTGTTCGCGCCGCTACCACTGGG
>JACRMO010000134.1 GCA_016214925.1 Gammaproteobacteria bacterium | reverse complement strand
GAAATCCCGTAACAGACTGATTCGCACGAACGGCAAGCTTGCTTCACTACGCTGGCAATGCCCCGCGAACGTTGTTCAGCCGACGCTTAACCCAGAACGCGCGATAACCACGCCCGGATATCCGCGACTTCCTCCATGCACACGCTGTGCGGCATGCGATAGGCATGAAACTCGGCGGGACAACCCAGCGCCTGCAACTGCGCGCGCGTATCCTCGGCCAACGCGAAAGGCGCGATGGTGTCGTCGGTACCGTGGCCGATGAACACCGGCGTCGCGCGATTGACCTCGGCGATCTCCGCCGTCAGCTCCGTGGGCAAGGCCAGATAGGTCGACAAGGCAAGAATGCCGCCCACACGCCGCGGATACGTCAGACCGGCGTGCAGCACGATGGCGCCGCCCTGCGAGAAGCCCGCCAGCACGATGCGTTCGGGAACAATTCCGCGCGCGATCTCCGCGTCGATCAGCGCATCGACCGCCGCCACCGAGGCGCGGATGCCGTCCACATCGGCCTCTATACGCAGATCGGGGCGGCGAATGTCGTACCAGGCACGCATTACGTAGCCGCCGTTGATGGTCACCGGGCGTTCCGGTGCATGCGGCAGCACAAAGCGCACGCCGCGCTCAAGCATTCCCAGTTCCGGCACCAACGATGCGAAGTCGTGGCCGTCGGCGCCGAGTCCGTGCAGCCAGATGACGGCCGCGGTCGCCGCCACGGGCGGCTCGATAACGAGACATTCCAAAGCACCGATAGTCATGTCGGCATCCTACCGGAGCCGATCCCGGCGCCGCCAGCACCAAATCACAACCGCCCGCATCAAAAACTCCACCGCCAGTACCGGTAACAGCGCCGCCTGCTTTGCGTCCGTATGCGCTTTGCGCTAATGTCGCGCGCAATTCCAACCGGTGAACCGCCATGTCCCGACTCCGTCCGATCTTCGTGCTCCTGCTTGGCCTACTGACCGCCGGCGTACTGCTCACCAGCGGCTGCGGCAACAAGGGTCCGCTGTACCTGCCCGACCGCGCCGACAATCAGAAGTAAGCCCCATGGATCATTTCAACTACCGCGACGGCCAACTCTGCGCCGAGGATGTCTCGCTCGCCGACATCGCGGCGCGCTTCGGCACACCGACCTATGTCTACTCGCGCGCCACCTTGGAGCGCCACTGGCGCGCCTTCGACAGCGCGCTGGCCGGGCGCCCCCATCTGATCTGTTACGCAGTCAAAGCCAACTCGACGTTGGCGATCCTCAACCTGTTCGCCCGGCTGGGTTCCGGCTTCGACATCGTCTCGGGCGGTGAACTCGAACGCGTACTGAAAGCCGGCGGCGATCCGGGCAAGATCGTATTCTCTGGCGTGGGCAAGACCGCTGCGGAAATGCGGCGCGCCCTCGACGTCGGCATCCGCTGTTTCAATGTCGAATCCGAACCGGAACTGGAACGGCTCAATCAGGTCGCGGGCGAGCTCGGCCGACGCGCGCCAGTGTCGCTGCGGGTGAATCCGGATGTGGACGCGGGCACACATCCCTACATCTCCACCGGACTCAAGGAAAACAAATTCGGCATCGACATCGCGATTGCCGATGAAGTCTACGCGCGCGCCGCCGTGCTACCGCATCTGGACATCGTCGGCGTCGATTGTCACATCGGTTCGCAGCTCACCCAAGTCACGCCGTTCGTCGACGCGCTCGCGCGCGTGCTCGCGCTGCTGGATCGGCTCGCCACACGCGGCATCGCTATCCGGCATCTCGACCTCGGCGGCGGACTGGGCATCCGTTACCGCGACGAACAACCGCCGGAGCCGCACGACTATCTCGCACCGATCCTCGCTGCCATCGGTGAGCGCGACGTGGAGATCCTGCTGGAACCCGGCCGCGCCATTGTCGGCAACGCCGGTGTGTTGCTCACACACGTGGAATATCTGAAGCACACCGAGCATAAAGACTTCGCTATCATCGACGCGGCCATGAACGATCTATTGCGCCCGGCGCTGTACGGCGCCTGGCAGGCGATCGTCCCGGTGCAACCGCGCCTGGACAAGCCGCCGCGCGTATATGATCTCGTCGGCCCGGTGTGCGAAACCGGCGACTTCCTCGGCAAGGACCGCGAACTCGCGCTGGAACCGGGCGATCTGCTCGCCGTGCGTTCCGCCGGCGCCTACGGATTCTCCATGAGCTCCAACTACAACTCGCGCCCGCGCGCCGCCGAGATCATGGTCGATGGCGAATATGTGCATGTGGTGCGCGAACGCGAGACGCTGGAGGATTTGTGGCGCGGGGAGCGGGTGTTGCTGCCGTGAGAATGGCTTTTGGAACCGCCAAGACGCCAAGAAAACCTGTTTTAAGGTTATTCGTAGGAGAAGTTACTGCTGCGTAATGCGCTACCATAAACGGGGTTCATACTCGGCAAAAAGCAGTCGTCTTTCTTGGCGTCTTGGCGCCTTGGCGGTTCAAATTGCTTTCTCGGCGCACTCCGCATCTTGGCGGTTCAACATGCCAAGCGTACAGTGGCCACTGAGATGGACCGCATCCCCGAACCTGAACTGATGAACGATCCCGCGCAGGCACTGGCCTATGCGCGCGCGGATTTCGAGCAGCCGCATAGTCAATTCATCGCACAGTTCCGCGCCTGTTTCCCGGATTGGCGCGGCGCCGGCTTTGTCTTGGATCTCGGTTGCGGACCAGGCGATATCTGCCGCCGCTTCGCGCAGGCGTTTCCCGACACCGTCATCCACGGCGTCGACGCTGCGGTCGCAATGCTGCACATCGGCCGCGCGGATCTGCGCGCCACGCAACTCGATCAGCGCATCGAACTCATCAAAGGCTATCTGCCCGGCGCTATGCTGCCGCGTGAACACTACGACGCGGTGATCTCCAACAGTCTGCTGCATCATCTGCACGATCCACAGGCGCTGTGGCAAGGCGTGCTGCGTTATGCCATGCCCGATGCGCCGGTGTTCGTCATGGATTTGCGCCGACCGGCATCGCGCGATGAAGCCACCGCATTGGTCGAGACCTACGCAGCCGGCGAACCCGAGGTGCTACGCAGCGATTTCCATCACTCACTGCTGGCTGCGTATCGCGTCGAGGAGATCTATGCGCAATTGCGCATCGCCGGGATCGATTGGCTGTGTGTCGAGGATCTGGGTGATCGACATGTCATCGTATATGGCTACAGGCCACCGCCATGAGTCATTTCCGCAATCCGGATAGCGAACGCATCCGCGCGTTGCTCGGCGAAATCAAAACCATCGCCGTGGTCGGCCTTTCGCCGCGACCGAACCGGCCGAGCTTTCAGGTATCCCAAGCCATGCAGGGCTTCGGCTACCGCATCATCCCGGTACGGCCCGCTGTCGATGCTGTGTTGGGCGAGCGCGCCTACCCGGATTTGTATGCGCTTCCCCCACGACTTGATTCAGGGCCGGTCGATCTCGTGAATGTCTTCCGCAATCCGAACGCGATTGCGCCGATTGTCGATGCCTGCATCGCACTCAAGCTGCCGCGACTGTGGCTGCAGGACGGTGTCATTAATGAAGCCGAAGCCTTGCGCGCGCAGGCCGCCGGCATCGAAGTGATCATGAACCACTGCATCTATCGCGACTATATCGTCTTGCGGTGTGCGTGAGTTATCTAACAATGCTGGCGCCCACCACGCCGGACAAGCTATTCTCCAGCGCATTGCCAACCACGCTTTTGCATCGATCACGGAGGATACTATGAAGTCGCTGACCGCACTGTTGGTTCGGAAGCGTTTATCCATGCCCGCACGGCGCGGATCGACGCTCGCCCTGTGCATCAGCCTCGCCATGGCAGGTGCTCCCGTGCCGCTATACGCCGAGGACATGCCCACGCCCGAAGAGATGCAGGAGATGAAAAAGGCCATGCAGGAAGGCATGGGCGAAATGCAGAAGGCGATGGAAGAGCTGGACCCGGAGACGCGCAAGCAGGTCGAACAACTGATGGCGCATCCGCCCGCCGGTAGCGGCGCGGACGACAGCGCACAGCCCGCGCGCGATGATGCGAAGCTCGCTGCGGTCTCGACCGACGCGCTCGATGCCGACGATCTCAAAACCTACATCGAAGCATTGCAGCCCAAGATCGCCGCCGCACTCACGGCTGAGGCGCGCGAACGCGCCGAGCGCGTCGACACTGAACTGCAAAAGGCCGGCGATTACCTGCCAAACCTGCGCGCGGCGGCGAACGGGCTGGCGGCCTGGGGCGCGTGGCCGGAGGCGACCTATCTGATGGGCAAGGCCGCGCAGGCCGGCGGTACCGCGCAAGACCTGAACAATCTGGCGGCACTGCTGTCCATGCAGCACGCCGAAACGGCCGCGCTGCCGATCCTCTACACACTCAACGCGCGTTACCCGAACAACTCGACGCTGCTGAACAATCTCCATTTCGCCGCTGCATCCCCAAGCCAACGCGACACAGGCGCGCATCCAGGAGGCGCGCGGGGATCATCAGGCCGCCCAGGCATCATTGCACAAGGCATTGCAAGGCGGGTTCAGTGACGCCAAGGAAGAGCAATTGCGCAAGGCCGGTGGCAAGCTGAACGCGGACGATGTGCGCTGGCGCAGACCGATGCCGCAGGACACGCTGGGACTCGAAAAATTCGTGATACCGGCCTGGCCGATGAAGGCTGCGGAATTGCCGGTGGCCACCCGGGAGTGGAAGGCGTTTAAACAGATGCTCAGCGATTTGGGCAACAGTCTCGGACAGCAACAAGCGCATATATCAAGTAGCCTGAATAATCCGGACACTGCAATGAAAGCGGCCCTCGCAACGGCGCGCGCACCGTTTATGAAGAAGGCAACAGCATTACAGGGAAACATAACCGACCAGCATGAGATTGCCTTTAAAAAGCAAATGACCGCGCTGGCAGAGGCGATGCAGGCCGATAGCATGGCCTACCTGGAACTGGATAAGCGCATTGCGGCAATCGATGCTGCCGGCGAGGAAAAGTACAAAGATGTCCCGGGTGGCTATGCACGTGAATATACGTGTGGTGAGGTCGCTGCGGAAATTGATACGTATCTGTCCACACATAATCAGGTATATGCGCAGCTACAGCCGGACTTGTTGGCGACCCAGCGTAGATACATGAACGAGCTTGCCTACCTGTCACAATACACCTCGGCCACACCCGCGCTGTTCGAGTTCACCAAACTGTCGATCAAAGGTAACTATCTAGCGGCCCTGGATAACCTGGTTGTGGCACTGTTCCCGCCCATGGATTCCAGGTCAGTATGCTTTGAACCGCCACCGCCGCCCAAGGGTGGGAATAAACTGGCGGACTTCGACGATATCCACTGTGAATACATTTCGACCCTGAACATGCCGGGCGTGGGCAGCATCGTCAGCCGTTGCAATGTGACCGAAGCCAACTTCGAGCCCATCTTCGCGCCCTTTGAGGCGAGCTGGGCCACGAAGATCAACGACGACAACACCAACCACCTGACGCGTGCCTCGGCGGCTGTGAGCGTCGATGCGGTGAAGGTGGGCGGGCACAGCGAATTCGATGCCGAGGGCATGAAGAGCGGCGGCTTGAGTGTCGGCGCCAGCACCGACCTCGGACCGAAGCTGGAAGGCGGGCCACTGGAGATCGGCGTCGAGGTCGGCGTGACCGCCGGTCTGGAATTCGATCGCGGCGACATCACCGATGTCAGCGTCAACGCCGGCGTCGAATCCAAAACCAGCAGTACCATCGGCAAGACCGACGCGGCGAAATCGCAGTCGGCGGTGAAGGCCGGTGCGAACAGCACCTGGAGCTGGAACTCCGGTTTCAGCGGCGAAGTGAGTGGCGGCTTCAATTCGAGTGTTTTCTGATTTTCGACGACCACGAGGAACGATCACATGAACGGCAAAGCATTCATCGGCTGGACGACGGCATTGGCGCTGACCTCGGCCTTGGCAACCGCGCCACTCGCCGCCCAACCCACGGGCGAAGAATGGGAGTATCAGGGCAACATGGACATGATGGGCATGAAAATGCCCGTGCCGCCGACTAAGCGCTGCGAAAAACCGGACACGGACAAGACCCCGCCGGTGGAGAGCAACTGCACGGTCAGCGATGTGCAGACGCAAGGCAACACCACCCGTTTCAAGATCAAGTGCGGCCCGCCCGAGCCGATGGAAGGCAGCGGCACGACCACGCGCACCAACAATCGTGTCGATATGAGCTACACATTTAAGACCTCGGGTGGCGAGATGCTCTACACCATGACCGGCAAGAAACTCGGGGCTTGCACGCCTTAGCCCGCGCGCACTGGCATCATTGCGAGCGCAGCGAAGCAATCCCCCAACCGCAGAGTCAATGGTTTGGAGATTGCTTCGTCGCTACGCTCCTCGCAATGACGGGTTAATTTGAGATTTCTAGGGCAAGCGCCGTTCGCTACAGACCTGTGATTACCTGTACACGCACCCGCCGTTTCAGGCAGACTGACAGCCATGCTGATCAAGTTCACCAAGATGCACGGCCTGGGCAACGATTTCGTCGTCATCGACGGCGTGCGTCAGCAGGTCACGCTCACACCCGAGCAGGTACGGCATCTCGCCGACCGTCGGCACGGGGTGGGTTGCGATCAAATTCTGCTGGTCGAAAAACCGCAAAGTGACGCTGAGATATCCGGGGTCGATTTCCGTTATCGCATCTTCAACGCCGACGGCGGCGAGGTGGGGCAGTGCGGCAACGGCGCGCGCTGCTTCGCGCGCTTCGTGTTCGAGCAAGGTCTGACCACCAAGACGCGCATTCCGGTCGAGACCGCCAGCGGGCGCCTGGAACTGGTGCTGCTCGACGACGGCCAAGTCACGGTGAACATGGGCGTGCCGCGGCTTCTGCCTGCGGAGATTCCCTTCGACGCGCCCGTGCAGGCCGCGCGCTATGCGTTGCAGGTCGACGGCCATATGGTCCAGATCGGTGCCGCGTCGATGGGCAATCCGCATGCGGTGCTGGTGGTCAGCGATGTCGCGACCGCGCCGGTGAACGAACTCGGGCCGCAGATCGAGTCGCATGCGCGCTTCCCGCAGCGCGTCAACGCCGGTTTCATGCAAGTCGTCGCGCGCGACCATATTCGTTTGCGCGTGTACGAGCGCGGCGCCGGCGAGACCGCGGCTTGCGGCAGTGGCGCTTGCGCGGCCGCGGTGATCGGACAGATTCAGGGACTCTTGGACACGGACGTGCGCGTCACCCTGCCGTGCGGCGATCTTATGATAAGCTGGGCCGGCGTCGGCCAACCGGTATTCATGACCGGCCCGGCCACCCGTGTCTTCGAGGGCCAGATTCAACTATGACCACACAACTCCTGGGTTCCAGTCCGAACATCACCGCGCTGTCCGCCGAACAGGTCGAACTGTATCTGCGCGAACATCCGGAATTCTTCAACGATCATCTGCCCCTGGTCGCCAGCCTGCGCATCCCGCACGCGGCTGGACCGGCGGTATCGCTGATCGAGCGTCAGGTCGCGGTGTTGCGCGATCAAAACCAACAGTACAAACGCAAACTGATGGAACTGGTGCAGGTCGGTCGCGACAACGATGCGCTGCACCGCAATCTGCATCTGCTGACGCTGGCGTTGATGCGCGCCAACAGCCTCGGCGATGTCGTCGAGCGTGTGCATGGCCATCTGCGCGATGACTTCAAGGCCGATGTGGTGGCGCTGCGGCTGGCGCGGCTGCCCAAGGATTTCAGCACCGATACCTGTACGCTGCCGCTGGATGCCAGTGATGCCGCGCTGGCGTCCTTCGCGCCGTTCTTCCGCGCCGTGCGGCCGTTGTGCGGCGAACTCAAAGCGGAACAACTGGCGTTCCTCTACGGCGATCAGGCCGAGGCGGTGGCCTCGACAGCATTGATCCCGCTCGGCGTCGAAGCCGAGCTCGGCATGCTCGCCATCGGCAGTCACGACGATCATCGTTTTCACCCGGCCATGGATACGCTGTTTCTACGCTGCCTCGGCGAGTTGATCGTCTGCGCGATGGCGCCGTATCTGGATACCACAACCACGGCGTGAATTCTGGAGTGAATCCGGGCGCCCGCGAAGATCTCGATCGTTACCTGAACCATCTGGCGCGGACGCGCCGGCTGTCGCCGCACACCCACGCGGCGTACACGCGCGATCTGCGCAGTCTGGTGGTGTTCTGCGATCGGCAAGGACGGGACGCTTGGTCGGCGCTTACCGCGCACGATGTACGCGGCTTCGCCGCCGCCTGTCATCGGCAAGGCTTGGGCGGCAAGAGCATTCAGCGGCGGCTGTCGGCGGTGCGCGGGCTGTTTGAATTCCTGCTGCGCGAGGGCTTGGTCGGCCACAATCCGGCCCAAGACATCCGCGCGCCCAAGAGCGAACGCAAACTGCCCGCCGTGCTCGATGTGGATCAGATGGGCCGGTTGCTCGATGTGGATGCCGCCGATCCACGCACGCAAACGCCATTGGCACTGCGCGATCATGCCTTCATGGAACTCCTGTATTCCTCGGGCCTGCGTCTGGCCGAACTCACCGGCCTGGATCTGCCGGCCCTGGACTTGGCCGGCGGGCTGGTCACCGTCACCGGCAAGGGCCGCAAGACCCGGGTGGTACCGGTCGGGCGCAAGGCGCAGGTCGCGCTGCACGACTGGCTCGCCATCCGTAACACGTTGCTGCCGCCGGGCTCCGATGAGCTGGCCGTGTTCGTCGGCCGCAACGGTCGGCGGCTGTCGCCGCGCGCGGTGCAGCAGCGCCTGGATCTCTGGGCTCGCCGCCAGGGCCTGGACGGTCATGTCCACCCGCATCGGCTAAGACATTCCTTCGCCAGCCATTTGCTGGAATCCAGCGGCGACCTGCGCGCCGTGCAGGAACTGCTCGGCCACGCCGACATCAGCACCACCCAGATCTATACCCACCTGGATTTCCAGCACCTCGCCGAGGTCTACGACCGCGCCCATCCGCGCGCCAAGCGGCGCAAGTAAACCCCAGACAGATGCGGGACAGCCGTAGGTTGGCGGTGAGCGCAGCGAACCCCAACAATGCGTGCGGGATGGATTCGTTGGGGTTCATTTCATTCACCCCAACCTACGCGGAATTCCCGGGATTTCCCAACTGCTGCCCCGCTGGGCGATGGTGTAGAATCGTGCGCCTGTTTGCGGGCCGGTTTGGGTGTTGAGGGCGATACAGTGAAACAGTTCGACGGCACAACCGTACTCTCGGTGCGACGGGGCGATAGCGTGGTCATCGGCGGCGACGGCCAGGTCACGCTGGGCAACACCGTACTCAAGGGCAATGCACGCAAGGTGCGCCGGCTGTTCCAGGATCAGATCCTGGCCGGGTTCGCCGGCGGTACCGCCGATGCCTTCACCCTGTTCGAACGCTTCGAGGCCAAGCTGGAAAAACACCGCGGCAACCTCACCCGCGCTGCCGTGGAGCTGGCCAAGGACTGGCGCACCGACCGCATGCTGCGCCGACTGGAAGCCCTGCTGGCGGTGGCGGACAAGAGCACTTCGCTGATCATCACCGGCAACGGCGATGTGGTGGAACCCGAACAGGGCATCATCGCCATCGGTTCCGGCGGGCCATTCGCCCAATCCGCCGCGCGCGCCTTGCTGGAGAACACCGAACTGTCGGCACGCGACATCGTCGAGCGCAGCCTGAACATCGCCGCCGACATCTGTATCTATACGAACCGGAATTTGACCATCGAGGAATTGAATGCTTCGTAGACTCGTAGGTTGGGTGCAGGCGCGCAGCGCCGGAACCCAACATTTGACGCACCCCCTGTTGGGTTTCGCTTCGCGCCACCCAACCTACGTGAGCCGGTACCAACCATGTCCGAAATGACCCCCCGCGAAATCGTCCAGGAACTCGACAAGCACATTGTCGGGCAGGCGGCCGCCAAGCGCGCCGTCGCCATCGCGTTGCGCAACCGCTGGCGACGCATGCAGGTCGATGGCGAACTGCGCAATGAAATCACGCCCAAGAACATCCTGATGATCGGCCCGACCGGCGTGGGCAAGACCGAGATCGCGCGGCGTCTGGCCAAGCTCGCCAATGCACCGTTCATCAAAGTCGAAGCGACCAAGTTCACCGAGGTCGGCTATGTCGGCCGCGACGTGGAATCCATTGTGCGTGACCTGGTCGATGTCGCCATCAAGATGACCCGCGAACAGGAGACGGCCAAGGTGCGGCATCGCGCCGAGGACGCCGCCGAGGAACGCGTGCTGGATGCGCTGCTGCCGCGACCACGACCGATCGGCTTCGCCGAGACCGAAAGCACCGAATCGGGAGGGGCGGACGGTTCCGAAACGCGGCAGAAATTCCGCAAGCTGCTGCGCGAAGGCAAGCTCGACGACCGCGAGGTCGAGATCGAAGTCTCCGCCACGCCCATTGGTGTGGAAATCATGGCGCCGCCCGGCATGGAAGAGATGACCAGCCAGTTGCAGGGCCTGTTTCAGAATCTGGGCGGTGGCCGCACCAAGCGCCGCAAACTGCCGGTGCGCGAGGCGATGAAACTGCTCGGCGACGAAGAAGCCGGCAAGCTGATCAACGAAGACGATCTGAAACTGCGCGCGCTTCAAGCGGTCGAGCAGAACGGCATCGTGTTCATCGACGAACTCGACAAGGTCACATCGCGCTCCGAGACGCGCGGCCCGGATGTGTCGCGCGAGGGGGTGCAGCGCGACCTGCTGCCGTTGGTCGAAGGCAGCACGGTGTCGACCAAGCACGGCATGGTCAAGACCGACCACATCCTGTTCATCGCCTCGGGCGCGTTCCATCTGTCCAAGCCGTCGGATCTGATTCCCGAATTGCAAGGTCGTCTGCCGATCCGCGTGGAACTCGATGCGCTGAACGTCGAGGACTTCGTGCGCATTCTCACCGAACCCGACGCCAGCCTGACCGAACAGTACACCGCGTTGCTGGCGACCGAAGGCGTGCGTCTGGAGTTCGCGGCCGATGGCGTGGCACGTCTCGCCGAAGTGGCCTTCGAGGTCAACGAGCGCACCGAGAACATCGGCGCGCGCCGCCTGCACACGGTATTGGAACGTCTGCTGGAAAACATCTCCTTCGCGGCCGCCGATCAAAGCGGCCAGACACTCACCATCGATGCCGCCTATGTGGATCAACAACTCGCCGGTCTCGCCAGCGATGAAGATCTGAGCCGATACATTCTTTAAGCACGAGGTAACACGCCATGAGCATCCGCCCTACCGAAATCAATCTGCACAAGAAGTCCCGCATCCTGGAGATCGCCTTTGAAGACGGCGAGCGCTTCAATCTACCGGCCGAATACCTGCGTGTGAATTCGCCCTCGGCCGAGGTGCAGGGTCACGGCCCGGGCCAAGGCGTGTTGCAGCTCGGCAAGGAAGACGTGAACATCGATAACCTGGTGACTGTCGGCAACTACGCCATCCAGTTGTTCTTCGATGACAACCACAACACCGGGATTTATTCCTGGGAAACCCTGTATGATTTGGGTTGGGCAAACACCAGGAGCAGTATTGGCAGGACTACCTGGGCAAACTCGCCCAGGTCGGCCATAAGCGCCGCGAGCCGGCGGTGAATTGATTTTTATCGGAACGCGCACATGACTGGCGACAAGACCACCCACTTCGGTTGCGAGCAGGTCGGCTGGGTCGAAAAGGTGCGCCGCGTCGGCGCGGTGTTCGACTCGGTCGCCGACAAGTACGACGTGATGAACGATGTGATGTCTTTCGGCGTCCACCGGGTGTGGAAGCGCTTCGCCATCGAACTCTCCGGCGTACATAAAGGCAGCCGGGTGCTGGATCTCGCCGGCGGAACCGGGGATCTCGCCGCGCGCCTGGCGCGCATGGCCGGAGCGGACGGCGAGGTGGTCCTCGCGGATATCAATGGCGCGATGCTGGAACGCGGACGCGCGCGGTTGCTCGATCAAGGCATCGCCGGCACTGTGCGTTTCGTGCAAGCCAACGCCGAATGCCTGCCGTTTCCGGATAATCATTTCGACTGCGTCACCATCGCCTTCGGCCTGCGCAATGTCACCGACAAGGACGCCGCGCTGCGTTCCATGTATCGCGTATTGAAGCCGGGCGGTCGCCTGCTGGTGCTGGAATTCTCCAAGCCGACGTTGCCGGGCTTGGCGCCGCTGTACGATCTGTATTCCTTCAAGCTGCTGCCGTTGATGGGCAAGCTGATCGCCAACGATGCCGAGAGTTATCGCTAAAATCCCCGGTCTACACACCCTATATCGGTCTGCCGCAGCGGGTTGCCGCGGTGCTGCTCGATCTCCTGTTGGTCTCTTTTCTGTCGAGTTTGATCGGCTGGCTGCTGATGCTGAGTTACCCGGATGCCGAGGCGTTGCTACGCAAGGCCGGCGACACTTCGCTCCTGCTCGCCGCACCCATGATCGCCGTGTGGTGGTGGGGCTTCCAAGGCACGCCGGGCAAGCTGCTGCTCGGCTGTCGCATCGTCGATGCGCGCAGCGGCGGTCGTCCGCAGGTGTGGCAGGTGCTGGTGCGTCTGCTCGGCTATGCGTTGTCGGCACTGCCGCTGGGACTGGGTTTTCTGTGGATAATCTGGGACCGCCGGCATCAGGGCTGGCACGACAAACTGGCGCGGACCTTGGTCGTCGAGGACGACGAATCGCGGCTGTCGCTGCACCAACTCGCGGACAGCTTTCTATGAGCACACCTATATGGTTCACCGCCGCCGTCGAGTCCGCCTGCAACGGCGCGCTCGCGCTCGACCCGGAAATACGCGCGCGACTCGGCGCGCTTGCGGACAAGGTCATTGCCGTGGAATTGTTGGGACTCAACATCCGCCTGTATTTTCTGCCGCATGCGCAGGGCGTGCAGGTGTTGAGTCAGTACGACGGCGAACCGGACACGCTGCTGCGTGGCGCACCGCTGTCACTGCTGCGGCTGGCGTTGAGTCATGCACCGAGCGACGAACTGTTCGCCGGCGGCGCGGAACTGCGCGGCGACACCGCCACCGGCCAAGCCTTTCAGGATATCCTGCGCGCGTTGCATCTGGATTGGGAAGAACTGCTCGCGCGTGTCGCCGGTGACACTGTCGCGCATCAGGCCGGACGCGCGGCGCGCACAGTGAGTGCGCAGGCGCAGCATACCGCGCGCACACTCGAAGAGGATGTCCATGAATACCTGATCGAGGAAACCGGCCTGCTGGTCAACCACCACGAAGTCGCGGCCTTCCTCGATGCAATCGACACATTGCGCAGCGACACCGACCGTTTAGAGGCACGCATGCGTCGGTTGGAAACCACCTTGGCTGGAAAGGATTGAACGCATGATCCGACCGGGGCAATTGTGGCGGGTGCTGCATATCAACATCGTGCTGGTTCGCAACGGGCTGGATGAGATCGTCTTCGCCACGCATCTGTTCCGTCCGGTGCGCTTCCTGTATTACCTGGCGCCCTGGAACTGGCTGGGCCGCGAGCACGCACCACGTGCGGTACGCATCCGTCGCACGCTCGAGCAGCTCGGACCGATCTTCGTCAAGTTCGGCCAGATCCTCTCGACGCGGCGCGATCTGCTGCCCGACGACATCGCCGAGGAACTCGCGCGTCTCCAGGATCGCGTGCAGCCGTTTCCTGGCAAGCAGGCGCGCGCGTTGATCGAGAAGGCCTACGGCCAACCGCTGGAAGACATCTTCACCGACTTCGATGAAACGCCGCTGGCCTCGGCCTCTATCGCCCAGGTGCATACCGCGCGCCTGCACGACGGCAAAAAGGTTGTGGTGAAAGTGGTGCGGCCGAATATCCTGCGCGTCATCCGCCGCGATCTGTCCTTGCTGTATTACATCGCCGGACTCGCCGAACACTATTGGCGCGAAGGTCGCCGCTTGCGTCCCGTCGAAGTCATCCGTGAATTCGAGACCACGTTGCTCGACGAGCTGGACCTGCTGCGCGAGGCGGCCAATGCCTCGCAACTGCGGCGCAACTTCACCGGTTCGAAGCTGCTCTATGTGCCCGAAGTCTACTGGCCGCAGTGCCGCCGCGAGGTGATGGTGATGGAACGCATCAGCGGCACACCCATCAGCAATGTCGCCGCGCTGCATGCCCAGGGCATCGACCTCAAGCTACTCGCCGAACGCGGCGTGGAGATTTTTTTCACTCAGGTGTTTCGCCACAACTTCTTTCACGCCGACATGCATCCCGGCAATATTTTTGTCGGGCCGGATGCGCGCTATCTGGCCGTGGACTTCGGCATCATGGGTACCTTGAGCCCGGGTGATCAACGCTATCTGGCGGAAAACTTCCTGGCCTTCTTCCGCCGTGACTACCGCCGTGTCGCCGAACTGCATGTGGAATCCGAATGGGTGCCGGCCAGCACCCGCGTCGACGAATTCGAATCGGCCATCCGCACGGTGTGCGAACCGATCTTCGAACGGCCGTTAAAGGACATTTCCTTCGGCCATCTCCTGCTGCGGCTGTTTCAGACCGCGCGCCGTTTCAATATGGAAGTGCAACCGCAGTTGGTGCTGCTGCAAAAGACCCTGCTCAACATCGAAGGCCTCGGCCGCCAACTCTATCCCGATCTCGACCTGTGGCAGACCGCCAAACCGTTCCTCGAACGCTGGATGAGCGAACAGGTCGGCGCGCGCGCCTTCGTGCGCAACCTGCGCACCAACGTTCCCGGCTGGACCGAAAAGCTGCCGGAAATTCCACAGCTGTTGCATCAGGTGCTGGATCAGGCCGCCAACGGGCGCTTGCGTATTGAATGGACGTCCGAGGAATTGCGCAAGCTACGGCGTGATCTGCGCGCCTCCAATCGCCGCATGATCGCTGCGACGCTCGCGGCGGGTTTCTCTATTGTCGCCGCGTTGATCTATGGCTTCGACGCCGACACGACGACCTTTGTCGGCGGCATACCACTACTGACGTGGGTCTTTGGTGCCGCGGCAGCCGCCTTCGTCGCGGTCGCGCTCAGCAGCGGCGATTAAACGTCCGCAGTATCAAGGAAGGGCTGTATGCGACCATACCCCAGCCCGCCGCCAGTGCGGGGTCGATGTGTTCGGCGCGGGTTTCGGCTTCGTTCATCAGAGTGTTCCGAACCAGTCCTTTAGTTTTAGCGCCATCAGCTTGCGCCTCTCAGTAAGGAACGATGGATAATCAGCTATTTCGCCGTTCAACATAGCTTCTGGAATACAGTTCATGCGAAAGTTGGCAAGCAATTCATCCCGCTTAGTAATTCCACCGTATTTCTTTGTGCCGCCCTGAACCTGTTCAGCAAGCTCTGCGAAATACACATCAGGCGCTTTAGCTCCAATGGCAATATTGATTTCGCTCTGAGCAATTACAAAGTTGGCAATCTGATTATAAACGCTGCGCGTCTTACCATCATCCTTGAGATACTTTTTTGGGTAAACATGGTGAACATCAGCCCGGTTAAGCAACAGGTCAGCCACGGTTATGTCACGAGAGAGAAAACCCTTATCACCCATTTTTATCTGCGCAGCCTGATAACAGCGGAAATAAGGACTGCCTATAGATGAGGTATCCATAAACTGAGGCAACATGCCCGTCCAGAAACTGTCCGGCAACTCGTTGGGAATAACAGACTCAACATAATTCACCACGCCTTTGCTATCGATCTGACGAATATCGAAATCAAAGGTGGATTCTGGTGAGCCGCTATACCGACCACGCAGCATTGACATCACAAACCAACGTCGCACTAGACGCTCTAAATCTGCGGGAGGTACATTCTCTGAACGGCCGCGCAAGTAAAGGATGTATGCAAAATTGATCGCATTTTGACTACCTATCAAATCACTGATCACAAACCCAGCCGAACGCAGAATCATGGTAATGCGATCAAAATGGGTTTTATTCACGAATGCCAAAATGCCTTTTTTTAGTTTGGCAAACGACTCTTCCGCGATGGCTTCTTCGTACTGTTTGGTTTCGAAGTTTCGGCCTGACAGCAGGGCCACCAGGTCCTGTAACTTGCCACGCCCAAATTCTGATGTGAAAGCCACCCTCAGCATGTCAGTGTAAGCGGGGTCGTAGATGTCGTCATTAACGTCAGCTATCCACTTTATCTTGTCGTAGAACTCCGAGGCGGCGAATGCACTGTCGCCCTTTTTGATCTTGGCCAGAAACTCCGGCGCGATGGCAAGATGGCAGAAGTAATCAATGGCCTTGCGCAGCATATTGCCGCCATAGGTGGTATTCACTGCGATTTTCGACATGGCAAAATCGGCTTGCGACAGTGGCGAGCCAGCTGAATTCACGCGAATAAATATTTCGGTGACTGTTTCTATGTCCAGGTCTTCGGCTAATTCGATTATTCCAACATGGTTATGCGTGATACCCCGCAGTTTCTCGATCACCTTGAATATAGTGTCTTGGGAACAATCCGAATTCGCCTTGCAGTAATCGTTGACCAGTTGAAACACGCTGGTTGCAGGTTCGAACACCTTGGCTACATCGGGAAGCCACGCCACATTTTTGCGAATGGCCGGATTAGCTACTTCAAAGGTTTCTTCCTGCGGGTTAAAAGCGATCTGGATGTGCTTGGTTTCGTAATCATCGGTCAGCACTTCCACGCCCAGCAAGGACGCCATCAATGCGGTTACCCGCTGCTGGCCATCAATCAATATGCGTTTCCCCGCTGAGGTACTGCCGTCTTTCAGTTTTACAGTGGGGTTTTTCCATGCGATCAGATAGCCCACCGGGTAACCTTGATAGAGCGAGTCCAGCAGGTTGCGTACTTTTGTGGCTTCCCAAACAAATGGACGCTGAATTTCAGGAATGGCGATCTCGCCGGACTTCACCCAGGTCAAGAGGGTTTCAACGGGGTGCGGGGTTACGCTGTAGCGCTGTGTGGACATGGTTGGTAAATCTCTTAGGCTATAAGGCTCAACACTCGGAGGTACAACCAGCCTCTTAAGAAGGCTTGTTCAAACATGGTCGCTTATTCTGGTTATGGCGGGCATTGCTTTGCCCATAGCGGAAAATCCCAGGCACAGATTAGGGCGGATCACCTCGGCATGCAATTGCCGGTCACGGTTAAGGCTGGCTTACTTCCCAATGCAAAAACTGGAAAAGATCCTTCCCAGCAGATCGTCGCTGGAAAACTCGCCGGTGATCTCGTTCAACGCCTGCTGCGCCTCATGCAATTCCTCGGCGAGCAATTCGCCGGCGCGCTGTTGTTCCAATTGCAGCTTGCCTTGCTGAACGTGATCCCAGGCGCGGGCCAACGCATCCAGATGGCGGCGGCGCGCGGTGAAGCCGTGTTCGTCCACGCCGGCGTAGCCCATGCAGTGTTTGAGGTGGGCGCGGAGTGCATCGATACCGGTGTCTAGTTGCGCGGAGAGATACAGGCGTTCATGGCTTATGTCTGCTGTGCGGCTGGGCGCATGGCCGCTGAGATCGATCTTGTTGTGGATGAGCGTGTGCGGTAACTGTTGCGGCAGGCGGTCGAGGATGGCTTGATCGGCGTCGCTGAAACCGCGGGTGTCGTCGATGACCAACAATAAACGGTCGGCGGTTTCGATGGCGCGCCAGGCGCGCTTCATGCCTTCCTGTTCGACAGCATCGGCGCTTTCGCGCAGGCCGGCGGTGTCGATGATGTGCAAGGGCATGCCGTCGATCTGGATGTGTTCGCGCAGCACATCGCGGGTGGTGCCGGCGATGGGCGTGACGATGGCGGCTTCGTGCCCGGCGAGCGCGTTGAGCAAACTGGACTTGCCGGCGTTCGGTTGGCCGGCGATGACCACGGCCATGCCTTCGCGCAGGAGTCGGCCCTGTTGCGCGCTGGCGCGCAATTGCGTGAACTGTGTTTCGAGCGCGCGCAGTTGCTGCTGGATCTCGCCATCGTTGAGAAAATCAACTTCCTCTTCGGGAAAGTCGATGGCGGCTTCGACGTACATGCGCAGCTGGATCACGGCCTCGATCAGCGCATGCACGCGTTGGGAGAACTCACCCTGCAATGAACGTACTGCGATTGGCGATGGCCTCGGCCTGGGCGAGATCGAGTTTGTCGTTGAGAAAGGCGCGTTGGGAAAATTCGCCGGGCTGCGCGAGACGCGCGCCGAGGGCGAGCACGCGCGCGAGCAGCAGGTCCATCACCACCGGGCCACCGTGGCCTTGCAGTTCCAGGACATGTTCGCCGGTGAAGGAGTGCGGCGCGGGAAAATACAGCGCGAGACCGTTGTCGATCTGTTCGCCGTGCGCGTCGGTAAAGGTGTGCAGTTGCGCTTGGCGTGGCACCGGCAGTGCGCCGAGTAGAGTTTGTGCGATTACGGGTACTGCCCTGCCGGAGATACGTACGATACCGACACCGCCGCGACCGGGCGGTGTGGCGATGGCGGCGATAGTGTCGTCGGCTGTGAAGGGCTCCGCCATGGCAGCGCCTGTGCTTAGATTTGAGACGCGATCAGGCGCAGGCTACTTGGCGCCTTGCTCCACGCGCTTGGTGATGATCCAT
>JACRMO010000133.1 GCA_016214925.1 Gammaproteobacteria bacterium | reverse complement strand
TGATCTATCTCCAGGCGCCGGTCGACACCTTGCTCAATCGTATTGCCAAGCGCGGCATCAATTATGAGCAGCATATCGACAGCACCTATCTGGATCGCTTGTCGCAAGGCTATGCCCGTTTTTTCCACGACTACGATGCCGCGCCGCTGTTGATCGTCAATGCCGCCCACGTCGATCTGGTCAACAGCGATGCGGCCTACCAGGAACTGCTCGCGCAGATCGAACGCGTCAAGACCGGCCGGCATTATTTCAACCCCATGCCGGTTTCGCTGTAGACTGTGCGGCATTCCGCCGTCTCGGGATTTAAGCCATGAGCACACATACTCTCGACCAGCCCGTCACCCGCGCCACGCTTGAGCGCCTGAAGCAGAGCGGTGAGAAGATCGCCTGTCTGACCGCCTATGACGCGACCTGCGCCAACCTGCTCGATCAGGCCGGCGTGGACCTCATCATCGTCGGCGATTCGCTGGGCATGGTGATACAGGGCAAGGAATCGACGCTGCCGGTGACGCTGGATGAAATGATCTATCACGGCGCCTGTGTCGCGCGCGGTGCCCGGCGTGCGTTGCGCGTGGTCGATATGCCGTTCATGACCTATCCGAACGTGCGCGAGGCCCTGGCCAACGCCGCGCGCTTGATGCGCGAAGGCGGCGCGCAGATGGTCAAGCTCGAAGGCGGCGCGCGCATCGTCGAGATCGTGCATGACTTGACCGCGCAGGGCATTCCCGTGTGCGGCCACCTCGGTCTGTTACCGCAATCGGTGCATCAACTGGGCGGTTATCGCGTGCAGGGCCGCGAGCGCGAAGATGCGCATGCCATGCTGGAAGACGCGCGCGGACTTGAATCCGCGGGCGCGGCGCTGTTGGTGTTGGAATGCGTGCCCGCGGAACTCGCGCGCGAGATCACCCGCGCCGTGAGCATGCCGGTGATCGGCATCGGCGCCGGTCCCGATTGCGACGGGCAGGTGCTGGTGTTGCAGGACATGTTGGGCATCACGCCCGGCAAACGGCCGAAGTTTTCCCGCGATTTCATGGTCGGACAAACCAGCATCCAGGCAGCCGTGCAGGCTTATGTGCGGGCGGTGAAGGATTGCAGCTTTCCCGCGCAGGAGCATTGCTTCTGATGGGGCGGGAAATTATTTCACACCAAAGGGCGCAAAGAACGCAAAGATTTTTTGATTAATAATTCCTCTGCGTTCTTTGCGCCCTTTGGTGTGAAAGATTCTTTTCGGATTTTATCCATGCTCCAAACAGATAGCATCGAGTCCTTGCGCGAACATGTCGCCATTTGGCGCGCGGCCGGAGCGCGCATCGGCTTCGTGCCGACCATGGGTAATCTCCATGCCGGGCATGTGCAGCTGATCGAAGTCGCGCGCACACACTGCGAGCGCGTGGTCGCGAGCATCTTCGTCAATCCCTTGCAGTTCGGACCGAACGAGGACTTTACGCGTTATCCGCGCACGCCGGAGGCGGACTGTGCGGCGTTGGAAAGTGCGGGCGCCGATCTGGTGTTCATGCCCAGTGTCGCGACCATGTATCCGCAGCCGTTGGAACAACTGACGCGCGTGAGCGTGCCGCAACTCGGCGATATCCTCGAAGGTGCGCATCGACCCGGACATTTCGACGGCGTGACCACGGTGGTGGCGCGGCTGTTCAACCTGGTACAGCCGGATGTGGCGGTGTTCGGCGAGAAGGACTGGCAGCAGTTGGCGATCATCCGGCGCATGGTGGACGATCTCGGTTGGCCGATCGACATCGTCGGTGTGCCCACGGTTCGCGATGCGGACGGTCTGGCGCTGAGTTCGCGCAATGCTTATCTCACGGCCGCGCAACGGGCGATGGCTCCCAGCCTGGCGCGGACGCTGAACGAGGTGGCCGGTCACCTGCGCGTCGGCGAGCGCGATTTCGCCGCACTGGAGCGGGCGGCGACGCTGGTATTGGCCGAGGACGGTCTCCGTGCCGATTACGTGAGTATTCGCCGTCCGGATCTGCGCGAACCGCACCTGGGCGATGCGCAGCTGATTATTCTGGCCGCGGCCTGGCTGGGATCGACGCGGCTGATCGATAACCTGCCGGTTTCCCTGGGATAGTCCGTGGATTGCGCCACCCGGGCCGATCGGAGATAATTCAGCCTCCCAACCGCAGTATCCCCCGGATGTAATGCACTGCCATGCAACTGACTTTGCTCAAAGCCAAGCTTCACCACGCCCGCGTGACCCACTCCGAGCTGGAGTATGAAGGGTCTTGCGCGATCGACGGTCTGTTACTGGACACGGCAGGCATCCGTGAGTACGAGCAGATTCACATCTACAACAAGACCAATGGCGAACGGTTCACCACCGATGCCATCCGCGCCCAGGACGGGTCCGGCATCATTTCGGTGAACGGTGCCGCCGCCCACGAGGCCGCCTCTGGCGACCGCGTGATCATCTGCTGCTATGCCATTATCACCCAGCAGGAGGCCATGAACTTCAAGCCGACGCTGGTGTACCTCAACGAGCACAATCACATCGTGCGCACCGGCCGGGAAATTCCGGTGCAGGTGGCCTGAAGCCACCTACCGGCAGCATTCGGGCTGACGCCCATACCCCACGTTCATGATTCAGTGACCGCAGACGCGCTCAGTCGGTAGTTTGCTGCGATCTGCGCAGCCGGTCGAAGAACACCCGCACCAGATCCGAACGCGTCACCATGCCTTGCACGCGGCCCGCGTCGTCGCACACGACGACACGTTTGATGCGGTTGTGTTTCATGATCTCGATGACATCGTGCAATGTATGTTCGGGTTTCACGCTGATGACATTTTCCACCATCAGATCGGCTACCCTGCCGGTGGGTTCGCGGATCTCCGGCTGATGCGCGAACATTGCTTCCAGTGTCTGCCACAGCGAATGGTTCGGCTGGTGGCTGGGCACGCCCATCGCACGCAGGAAATCGGCTTCGGTGATGATGCCCAGCAGATGCTGCTGCGCGTCGACCACGGGCAGGCCGCTGATGCGGTTCGTCACCAGCAGATGCGCGGCATCGGCCAGCGAGGTATCGGGCGCGACGGTGATCATGCTGCGGGTCATGAGATTCTCGATACGCAGGCTTTCCGTCTTGCGTACACGCGCGTATTTGGCGGCCTTGCTGTTGAGCTCCAGCAGGTCGTCCACTGTCACATCCACAAAGGTGCCCATTTCCTTCAGCGCATTGACGAAGTCTTCGCGGGTCAGTTCGGTTTCCGGACGTTTTTGCATAACATCTCCTGCGGACGGTTCGTCAGCCCGGTGGGGCGGATGTTGGCGGAGCTTCCGCACGTTGCCAAGAATTCTCGTTGAGAAACACTTCGTGGCGGGCCCAGCGCGCGAACTCGGCGCGGCTGACGGTTCCAGAGCTGCGGCGCTCGCTGCCCGCAACCACTTTGTAGATCAGCAGATCGTCGGGGGATTCGGCGACCGGCATATCGACGACATGGCGGATTTGCCAACGGGTGTCGTGACTGTCGTTGCTGTAATAACGGCCGAGGCTGACATCCTCTGGGCGCAGGTGGCTGCTCTGTTGGTTCTTGTATGCCAGCCGGTAGATCTCTTCCAGATCCTCTTCGCTGATATCCAGGGTTTTGTTCAGCGTCTTCAACGCGGTTTCGAGATGGCCGCGTGCCAGTGGCGTGGTTTCCATGCCGCTGCCGGTTGCCGGTTGTGTGCTTCGCGCGCTGAGATATTTCGCCAGTGCCGTGGGATAGCGGCGCCAGGGGAAGGCAAAATTGAACACTACGGCGATGAGCAGGATGACGACGGTATTGAGCAAAACCGGCGTAAGCAGGTAACCGTAGCCGAGCGAGTGGATGCTGTCGCCGCCGATCACCGCAGTCAGTGCGGTTGCGCCACCGGGCGGATGGATGCAGCGCAGATAGTGCATGGCGGCGATCGCCAGCGCCACGGCGACTGCACCGGCGATGAGGCTGTCGGGGATGTGCTGCGCACAGGCGACACCGATGGCGCCGGAGACGAGATGGCCGCCGAGCACCGGCCAGGGTTGCGACAACGGCCCGTGCGGTACGGCGAACAACAGCACCGCCGATGCGCCCATGGAGGCGACGATCAACACTGCGGCCTGTTCGCCGTGCAATGCCCGGGCGAGATATGCCACCGCAAGAATGCCGCACAGGCCACCAAGCGCCGACACGAGTTTTTCAGCGTGCCCGGTCTTGTTCGCGTCGAGACCGATCAGCCGGGCGAGGGCGGCAGTGAACTGTTTGAATATGGACATTCAGGGCCGTGTCGGGGTCGCGGGTGCTGCTGTGTTGTGCCGACAGCGTGGCGGCTTTGGGTAAAGTGCCTGTGGTTCGGCAATAAGAAGTATTTAGAATACTACATTATGTGCTGTGGCCCAGACAATGCCACGGCCCCGGTGCAGTGCTCGAACCAAAGCTCGCACCGGATCGGTGCTGCCCTTTCCTCATATGCCCCGTAGACAGGCATGGGTGCTGAGTGATGGCTTGGCGTAAGGCGCTAATCCAATGATTTAACTCGCATGCACCGCCATGGCACGAAGGCTGCTGAATGTCTGACTGACGCGCACCATCCCTGGTGCTGGAACACGATGGGACAGGCGCCATCGGGCGTATAGGCAGACCATGGCTATAGACTGTACCCAGTATCCACTGACGGACGGATTCGATGAATTGCTCGAAGCGCCGGGCGCGCCGCGTTCGGGCGCGGAAGGTTTGTGTAATTTCTTTTCCGCGTTGCCATCAGGTGAACTCGAGGAGCGCCATCGCGCCGTGGATGCCGCCATCATGGCGGCGGGGATCACCTTCACGGTGTATTCCGAGGCCGGCAACATCGACCGCGCCTGGCCCTTCGATGTGGTGCCGCGCATCATCGAGAAGCGCGAGTGGGAGCGCATCGAGGCCGGGCTGAAGCAACGCCTGCAGGCCCTCAATCTGTGTATTCACGATCTGTATCACGAGCAACGCATCGTAAAAGACAAGGTGTTGCCGGCCGAAGTGCTGGCGGATTCGCGCAACTTCCGCAGCGCCTGCGTCGGCGCCACGCCGCGTTATGGCGTATGGGCGCACATCTGCGGGACCGATCTGGTGCGCGACGGCGACGGCACGGTGTACGTGCTGGAAGACAATCTGCGCGTGCCGTCCGGCGTGTCGTATATGCTGGAAAACCGCCAGCTCATGAAGCGCCTGTTTCCTGAACTGTTCGCGCGCTACGACATCCTGCCGGTCGACGATTACACTGCCCAGCTCTATGACATGCTGGCCTCGTTGTCGCCGCGCCCCGGCGACCGTCCGGAAATCGCCGTGCTCACGCCGGGCGTGTACAACTCGGCCTATTTCGAACATTCCTATCTCGCGCAGCAAATGGGCGCGCATCTGGTGGAAGGCTCCGATCTGGTCGTGTTGGACGACGATTGCGTCTACATGCGCACCATCGAAGGACTGACGCGTCTGGATGTGATCTATCGGCGCATCGACGATGATTTTCTCGATCCCGAAGTATTCCGCCCCGATTCGGCGCTGGGCGTGCCGGGCCTGATGCGCGCCTGGCGCAAGGGCAACATCGGCATCGCCAATGCGCCCGGCGCGGGTGTGGCGGACGACAAGGTGGTGTATGCCTTCGTGCCGCAGATGATCCGCTACTATCTGGATGAAGAGCCGATCCTGCCCAACGTGCCGAGTTATCTGTGCATGTATGAAAAGGATCTCGACTACGTGCTCGCCAACCTGGAAAAATTGGTCGTCAAGCCGGCCAACGAATCCGGCGGCTACGGAATGCTGGTAGGACCCAAATCCACCGCCGAGGAGTGCGCGAAATTCGCCGAGCTGATCCGTGCCAACCCGCGTAATTACATGGCCCAGCCGACTTTGTCTCTGTCCACGGTGCCGACCTTGTGTGACGGCAGTCTGGAGCCTCGGCATGTCGATCTGCGTCCGTTCATTCTGCAAGCGAAGGATCTGTATGTGACGCGCGGCGGCTTGACCCGCGTGGCACTGAAACGTGGCTCGCTGGTGGTCAATTCCTCGCAGGGTGGCGGCAGCAAAGACACCTGGATCGTGCAGGACAGTTGGTGATGCTGGCACGCGTTGCGGAAAATCTCTATTGGATGGCGCGCTATCTGGAACGCGCGGAAGACACCGCACGGTTGATCAACGCCACCACCATGATGCTGATCGACATGCCTCGCGGCGCGAGTTTCGGCTGGGAGGCGCTGCTCACCGT
>JACRMO010000132.1:12837-24113 GCA_016214925.1 Gammaproteobacteria bacterium | reverse complement strand
CGCGTATGAAGTGCCGCTGGTGATCCAGGATCGCAACTTCAATACCAGCGGCCAGCTCGTCTACGCCAAGAATAATAACGGCGAGACCGGCAATACGATCCTGGTCAACGGCACCATCCAGCCCTATCACAACGTCGCCAAGCGCAAGTACCGTCTGCGTGTCTATAACGGTTCCAACGCGCGCTTCTACAAGCTGGCGTTCAGCAACGGCCAGTCGTTCCAGGTGATCGGCATGGAAGGCGGCTTGTTGTCCGCGCCCGTGACCGTGACCTCGCTGACGCTGGCACCGGCCGAGCGCGCCGACATCGTCGTCAGCTTCGCCAACATCGCGGTCGGCGGCAATGTGGAACTGCGCAACACCCTGGTCGGCAGCACCGACAGCGCCTACAAGATCATGCGCTTCAACGTGACCAGCACGGCGACCGACACCAGCGTGGTGCCGTCGACCCTGCGTACCGTTACCGCGATCCCCAGAAGCCAGGCGGTGCGCACGCGCAACTTCACGCTGTCCGGCGGCATGATGGGCGGCATGTGGACCATCAACGGCAACGGCTTCGACCCGAATCGCGTCGATGCCACGCCGCGCCTGAACGAGACCGAGATCTGGAAGTTCACCAACCAGTCCATGATGGATCATCCCATCCATCTGCACGATGTGATGTTCCAGATTCTGACCATCAATGGCGCGGCGCCGGCGGCCACCCATCGCGGCTGGAAGGACGTCGTGATCGTACCGCGCCAGATGGGCACGGCGGAAATCATCATGAAGTTCACCGACTACACCGGCAAGTTCCCGTTCCATTGCCATGTGCTGGAACACGAGGACAACATGATGATGTCGCAGTTCGAAGTTCTTCCATAAGGGAAGTTGAGTCTGCCAACCGGCAGCTTGTGCCCGGCTATCGCGCCCACCCCCGCGATAGCCGGGCATATTTTTATTACCCTTGAGGGAAATGGCATTTATTTTGTCCATGCCCAGCAGAACGCTGGAAATCCATTCACTCGTATTTAAAGTGTCGTCGGGAACACAAATCGGTATGCGCGGAACGGTGATTATGATGGTGTCGGTGTTGCTGCTCGGTGTAGCTGGCTTCATGGCGAACCGTTATTGGTTCGCGCCACCGGTACCGACGGCGCTGCCGGCGGTCACGCCTAGCCAATATGTCTGCCCGATGCACCCCGATGTCGTTAACAGCGAACCCGGAACCTGCCCAATCTGCGGCATGGCGCTGGTTGCGGCGCAACGCAACGGCGCCGCCGGTTCGGAGGAAAACGACGGGCTGCCTGCCGTGCGGATCACGCCCGCAGTGGCCAACAATCTCAATGTACGTACGGCGCCGGTCAGCCGCGCCAAGCTGGCGCGCGAGGCGCGGATGCAAGGTCATGTCCAGGGGTATGAACCGGCGGGTACGCTCACGATTCGAACCGGCATGATCGGTCGCGTCTCGGCGCTACGCGTCCAGACACCCGGTCAGCAGGTGATGTCCGGCGACGTGCTGCTCGAAGTCGCGCCGACGGACAACCCCGCGTCTGCACCGATCAAAATCCTGATGCCGCAGGATGGCGAGGTCGTCGAGGTACACGCCAAAGTCGGTGACGCATTGGCAGCCGATGCGGCGCTGGTCACCATAAAAACCCTGGGCCAGGCGGCTGTCGATGTGGACGTCTTTCAAAGCGAGGCGTTGTGGATTAGAGCGGGCGACCGGGCGGAGCTGAGCCTGCGCCATCTGCCCGGCCGCGTGTGGGAGGGTCGCGTACAGGCCGAAAACATACGCACCACATTCCCCGGTCGCACCTACTCGGCGCGCTTGATCTTCTTCGTGCCGGAGGGCGTCGTGCTGAACGACATGTACGGCGCGGTGCGCATCTTCGGCGCGGAACGCCCGGAAGCACTCACGGTGCCGCGCGAGGCACTGATCCGCACTGAAGACGGCGAGCGGGTTGTACTCGCCACCGACGACGGCTTTAGGCCGGTGCCGGTGACATCCGGTCTGGAGAGCGGTGGCCGCGTGGAAATTTTATCGGGGCTGAAAGACAGCGATCAGGTCGTGGTGTCGGCGCAGTTTCTGCTCGACGCGGAAAGCAACTTGCGCGCCGAGCTCCAACGCATGAGCACCGCAACGGCACCGCCCGCGCATTCCGGCGCCAAATGATGAGACGGCATCGCCAGCCAGCAGTATCGCCCAGATGATCGCCAGCATCATTCAATGGTCCATCCAGCAGCGCCTGCTGGTGCTGATCGCGGCGGCGGTACTGGCGGGCTGGGGCGTTTACGCCATCCGTCACACGCCGCTGGACGCCATTCCCGATCTCTCCGACGTGCAGGTCATCGTCAAGACCCCCTATCCCGGCCAAGCGCCGCGCATCATCGAAGACCAGGTCACCTATCCGCTGGCGAGCGCGATGCTCGCCGTGCCCGGCGCGCTGACGGTGCGCGGCTACTCTTTTTTCGGCGACTCGTATATCTACGTGTTGTTCAAGGATGGCACCGATCCTTACTGGGCGCGTGCGCGCGTGCTGGAATCTCTCAATCAGGTCGGCGCGCGGCTGCCCGCCGCCGCGCGTCCGCAGCTCGGCCCCGATGCCTCGGGCGTGGGTTGGATTTATCAGTACGCGCTGGTGGATCGCAGCGGCAAGCACGACCTCGCGCAATTGCGCGGTCTGCAAGACTGGTTTCTTAAATACGAATTGCAAACCCTGCCGGGGGTCGCGGAGGTGGCCAGTGTCGGCGGCATGATCCGCCAGTATCAGGTGGTGCTCAACCCCGGCATCCTGCGCGCCTTGTCGATACCGCTGGATAACATCAAGCACGCCATCCAGGACGCCAACCGCGACGAGGGCGGCTCGGCCATCGAGATGGCGGAGGCCGAATACCTAGTACACAGCCACGGCCTGCTCACCGGCGAGGACGATCTGCGCCGCATTCCCTACCTCGGCATGAACAACACCGTCTATCCAACGCCGGCGCTGCTCGGCGACATCGCCGAGATTCGCACCGGTCCACAGATGCGCCAAGGCATCGCCGATCTCGATGGCGAGGGTGAAGTCGTCGGCGGCATCGTCGTCATGCGCCAGGGTGAGAATGCGCTGGCGACCATCGAGGGCGTAAAGGCTAGGATCGAGGAGTTGCGATTAAGCCTGCCCGCCGGGGTCGAGATCGTGCCGGTGTACGATCGTTCGGATCTGATCAAGCGTTCCGTTGGCACCTTACGCGACCGCTTACTGGAAGAATTCATCGTCGTCGTGCTGGTGTGCGCGGTGTTTCTGTTGCATCTGCGCTCCTCGCTGGTGGTACTTATCACCTTGCCGGTGGGCATACTCGCGGCCTTTGCCGTGATGCGCTTGCACGGCATCAATGCCAACATCATGTCGCTGGGCGGCATCGCGGTGGCCATCGGCGCGATGGTGGATGCGGCCATCGTCATGATCGAAAACGCGCATAAGCGATTGGACGGTGCGTCCACGACGGAGACTTCGCGCCTGCGCGCATTGCAGGAAGCCGCCACCGAAGTCGGCGCGCCGCTGTTTTTCAGTCTGCTCATCATCACGATTTCCTTTCTGCCGGTGTTCGTGTTGCAGGCGCAGGAAGGCCGGCTGTTCGGCCCGCTCGCCTACACCAAGACCTACGCCATGGCCGCCGCCGCAGGGCTGTCCATCACGCTGGTGCCGGCGTTGATGGCCTATTTCATTCGCGGCCGCATCCGCGAGGAACAGGCCAATCCGCTCAATCGTTGGTTGATGCGCGCGTATCTGCCCGTGATCCGGCTGGCGCTGGACCGTCCGGCTATCACGCTGGTGTTGGCACTGGCAGTGGCCGTCAGCGGTTTGTGGCCATTGACTCGGCTGGGCAGTGAGTTCATGCCGGAACTCGACGAGGGCGATCTGTTGTACATGCCGAGCATCTACACGGGTGTCTCCATCGGTAAGGCGCGCGAGTTGCTGCAACAGACCGACCGGCTGATACGCACCGTGCCCGAGGTTGAGCGCGTGTTCGGCAAAGTCGGCCGCGCCGACACCGCCACCGACCCCGCGCCGCTGACCATGATCGAAACCACTATCCAATTGAAACCGCGCGCGCACTGGCGGCCGGGCATGACGGCGGAAAAACTCAAACAGGAATTCGACCGGTTGGTGCGCCTGCCGGGTTTGACCAACGCCTGGGTGATGCCGATCAAGGGGCGGCTGGATATGTTGACCACCGGTATTCGCACGCCCGTGGGCGTGAAAATCGCCGGCCCCGTTCTCAAAGTTATAGAGAGCATCGGCAACCAGGTCGAGCAGGCGGTGGCGCAAATACCTGGTACGCGCTCGGCCTACGCCGAACGTGCAGGCAGCGCGCGTTATCTCGACATTCGCATCGACCGCGCTGCTGCTGCCGCTGCTTGGCTCAGCGTCAACGAGATTCAGGATGTCATCGGCACCGCCGTGGGCGGCATGAACGTGACGGAAACACTGGAAGGTCGCGAGCGCTATCCGGTCAACCTGCGCTATCCGGCCGACTATCGCGATTCGCCGGAGCGGCTGCGCGCGTTGCCGATTATCACCATGCGCGAGCAGCAGGTGCAGTTGGGCGATGTGGCGGACATCGCCATCAAATCCGGTCCCGACATGATTCGCAGCGAGAATGCACGGCTCAACGGCTGGGTGTTCATCGACATCGAAGACTGCGATCTCGGCAGCTATGTCGCGGCGGCGCGGCGGGTCGTGGAAAATCATGTGACGTTGCCGCCGGGCTACTCGATCACGTGGTCCGGGCAGTACGAATATCTCGAACGCGCCCAGCAGCGTTTCAGGCTGGTCGCGCCGCTGACGCTGGCGTCGATTCTGCTCATGCTGTATCTCATTTTTCGCAATATCACGGAACCGCTGCTGGTGATGGTGGCGCTGCCGCTGGCGCTGGCGGGCGGCGGCTGGCTGTTGAGCGCGCTCGATTACCATCTTTCCGTGGCCACCGGCGTGGGCTTCATCGCGCTGGCCGGCGTCGCCGCCGAATTCGGCGTGGTGATGCTGGTGTATCTCGATCAGGCCGTGGCGCGCCGCGCGCCGCAAACCGTCGCGGAATTGCGCGCGGCGGTCATCGAAGGCGCGGTGCAGCGCGTGCGGCCCAAGGCCATGACCGTGGCCGTGATTATGGCGGGTCTGTTGCCCATCATGCTGGGCGGCGGCACCAGTTCCGAAGTGATGCGCCGCATCGCCGCCCCCATGGTGGGCGGCATGGTCACCGCCCCGCTGGTGTCGATGATTCTGCTGCCGGTGTTGTATCTGGTATGGAAAAGCAAGGACTACACCGGTCCGTCTAAGTAGTACGGCATGCCTGGCGATTCGCGCCCACCCCCGCGATAGCCGGGCATATTCTTTGCTTGTCTAAATAGAGACCGGCATGACGCAAGGCTCAGAGACTCCATTACTATGAAACCATTGTCGCCAACCCTATTTATCCATCTGATCGCATTGCTGATCCTTGCGCTGCACACCGTGCCCGCCAACGCGGAGAGTCGTAGCGATTACCTGTTTTTCGCCAACCTCACCGGCACCCATAACGCCAGCGTTCCGGCGGGCGTTGACCTCGACCACAAGGACTGGGAACCGGCCGCGACCTTCCTGTATACGCAAGAGGCCGAGCGCTTGCGGCTATTCACCGAACTGCACGCCGCCAAGGAAGGCGAAGGCGAGATCGCCCGGCTTCAGGCCGGCTGGCGCTTCACGCCGCAGACCACGCTGTGGGCCGGACGCTTCCACAATCCGCAGGGCTACTGGAACACCCAGTATCATCACGGCACCTATCTCCAGACCTCCATCAGCCGCCCGGGCATCGAGCGTTTCGATGACGAGGGCGGTGTGTTGCCCTCGCACTTCATCGGGCTGCAACTGGATGGCACCGAAGACATCGGCGCCGACGGTGGTCTGCGTTACGAATTCGCGCTCGTCGCCAGCGGCGTGCTGAGCGAGGAAGGCTTGGAATCGCCGGCGTTCTTCATGCCGCAACGTTCCAGCAAATCGACGGCGAGCCTGCGGGCGACCTACACGCCGACCGAAGGTGGCCCGCTGACCCTGGGTGCGTTCCTGGGACGTAACCAATTGCCGGCCGACGATCTGGCCGTGCGTGAAGTCACCCAAGTCGTTTATGGCACATACGCGACACTGGACCTCAATGCTGTTCGCTTGATCGGCGCGATCACCGCCCTGAACAACGAGCTGGAGTTGACGGGTCGCGATACCACGGGCAGCTTCGCCAACGCCTACGCGCAGGCCGAATACCTGGCGACACCTGTTTGGTCAGTCTATGGCCGGATCGAGGGCACGTCCGGCGACGACAATGATCCCTATCTGGCGCTGTTCCCGCGTTACGTCAGAAACCAGGGTGTGGCCGGATTGCGTTGGGATCTGTACGACAAGCAGGCGCTCAAACTGGAATACAGCAACCCCCAGATTGCGGCCGGTCGTTACGAAGCGGTAGCCGTGGAATGGAGCATGATATTTCCATGAGACGTCGTTGGCTCTCTGTCGTGATCTTGCTGCTCGCGGCCTCTTTTTTGTTATCTCCTGACCGTGGCGTGCTGGCGGCACCACCGGATACCGGCCGGCGGCTGGTCCTGGTGACCAACCGTTTATCTAACGTCGTCGCATTATCCGCGACGGAGAGCCGGAAATTATTCCTGGGCATACCCATCGAGCAGGGTAGCAACCTCCTGCTGCCGCTGCGCAACCAAACCGATCCCGTGTTGTATGAGGTCTTCCTGCAAAAAGCCATGTTCATGTCCGCGCCGATGTACGAGCGCACCTTGTTGACCCGACTGTTACGCACCAAGGGCACGCGGCCGCAAATCTACGAAACCGAGAAGGATCTGTTACAGACGCTCCTGACCGACCCTAACGCCGTAACCTTCATGTGGGCGGATCGAGCCGAGTCCATCCCGGACCTGCGCATTGTCGTCGAGCTCTGGCACGAATGAACCGGGTCTCCCGCTTCCTGCACAGTCTGACCGGCCGCCTGGCGCTAGGCGTCATGGTGCTGGGTCTGTTGTTGGGGTGGCTGCTGTTCGCCGGCGTACTGTATGTCGTCTCGGAAGACTACAAGGCACAGTTCGTAAACCAAGTACGCTCGCAATCCTATCTGCTGGTCAGCATGCTGGAAGGACGCGCGAACCGGGCCAATCTGGATGAACTGCTCAACGATGCTCTCGTCTCGGGCCAGATACTGGATGTCCGCTATCTGCCCGCCACCTCAAGCGACACGGCGCAAACGCAAACCGCGGCAGAGCCCCATTACCAGGAAGATTTCTTCTTCGGCGAACATGACGACGGCATCTACTTTATGGCCACACCCATCACGCTCGCCGACCAGAACGCACCTGGCACGTTGATCCTGGGCTACGACGAAGGCTACACGGCGGAGCGCATCGCGGAAGTAACCCGGCGGGGATTCTACCTGGCATCGTCGTATTCGGGCTTGCTGCTGATCCTGATCGGCATCCTGGGCACGCACATCGGTGGTCCACTGCGCCGCCTGCAAGCTGCGGCGCATCGTATCGCCAGCGGACAATTGGAGCAGCGTCTAACCATGCCCACGTTCATCGTGGAGATCACCGACCTCGCCGATGATTTGGAACACATGCGCGAGCAGTTGCTGCGGCACAGTGCGGAAATCGCCGCTCGGGAAGCACGCCATCGCGCCGTGCTCGAAAACGCCGCCGAGGGCATCATGACCCTCGACCGCCACGGTCGCATCGAGAGTTACAATATGGCCGCCGAACAGATGTTCGGTCATACCACTGCCGAGGTGTTAGGCACACCGTTCACGCGTTTTCTGGACAGCACCGATATCAGCCGCTGCATCACTCCGGGTGGCGAGCCGCGCACCCTGACCGGCCTGTCACTGTGCGTCAGGCGCAAGAACGGCGAATCGCTGCATGTACTGTTCTCGATCAGCACCTTCATGCACGGAGAAGACAAGCTGTTCACCGTGGTCAGCCAGGACATCAGCGAGCGGGTGGTGTTCGAGGAAAAGCTGGCGCGCTTGGCCTATTACGACCCGCTCACCGGCCTGCCGAATCGGCGTCTGTTCCATGACCGACTCAGCCAGGCGCTGGCCCGCGCCGAGCGTCACGATAAGCTGGTCGCCGTGTTGTTCCTGGATCTGGACCGGTTCAAGAACATCAACGACACCCTGGGACATCTGTTCGGCGATCTGTTGATCCAGGCGGCAGCCAAGCGCCTGCTGGAGGTCGTGCGCAAGGACGATACCGTCGCCCGTTTGGGTGGCGACGAATTCACCCTCGTGCTGACCGATATTTCCAACGTCGAAGACGCCGCCCAGGTTGCGCAAAAGCTCGTGGAACTGTTCTCCAAACCCTTTCACTTGGGCGAGCACGAGGTCTTCATCTCCACCAGCATCGGCATCACCATCTATCCGTTCGACGACAGCGACATCGAGAACCTCATCAAGAACGCCGACACGGCCATGTATCATGCGAAATCCAATGGCCGGAATACCTACGAGTTCTTCACCCCACACCTGCATGCGGATGCGCCGGAACGCCTGGCGTTGGAAACCGCGCTGCGCAAGGCACTGCACACCGGTGAGTTGGAGGTTTGTTACCAACCCCAGGTCAGGATTCACTATCAGCCGCAAATCGACCGCTTCACCGGGCAGATCGTGGGTGCGGAGGCCTTGCTGCGCTGGCAGCATCCGGAGCTGGGGCTGATCTACCCGGAACGTTTCATTCCGCTGGCCGAGGAAACCGGTCTCATCATCCCCATCGGCGAGGGGGTGCTGCGGGCCACCTGCCTGCAACACCATGCGTGGAAGAAGGCCGGCCTGCCGCCGATGCGGGTATCCGTGAACCTGTCCGCGCGTCAGCTTCAACATCCGGATATCGTTGCGCAAGTCACCAAGGTATTGGACGAAACCCACATCGACCCCGCCTTCCTGGAACTGGAAATCACCGAGCGCATGATTATCCATAATACCGACGAGGTTGCCGCGCGCTTGCGCGAATTCAAGGCAATGGGCATCCTGATCTCCATCGACGATTTCGGCACCGGGCATTCCTCGCTGTCCAATTTACGCACGCTGCCTATCGATGAGGTCAAGATCGACAAGTCATTCATCCACGACATCACCCACAACGAGCAGAACGCCGCCATTGCCGACGCGGTGATCGACATGGCCCACAAACTCGGGCTGCGCGTGGTGGCGGAAGGCGTGGAGTTGGAGGAACAACTGATCTACCTGCACGACAGGGATTGCGACGTCATGCAGGGTTATTACTTCAGCCGGCCCCTGCCGGCGACCGATTTCGAGACATTGATCACCACCGAAATCGAAACCAGGAATCCGCTGCTTGCATCGCGAATCGCAAAATGACCGACGACACACGCATGCTGGCGAGTAACACACCCCCGCAGGGAGCGACAACCATGCCTATGCAACGGCTTGCTTGGCTTTTCCCCATTCTGATCCTGGCCATGGTGGGCGCCATGCTGGCCTGGAATGCACACATCCGCTATCGCGAATTCGCAACCTATCAACAGCGGCTCATGGCCAGTTCCGTCAACGGAACCGCGGCGGAACTGGGTGTTTTCATCAACGAACTGCGGCGTTCCGTACACCTGCTCTCGGACAAGGAGCGCGCTCGGATCGACCTGCTGTCGGCGAATCCCGACGATGAAAAAACCCACGAACAGCTCGATCGCATAGTACGCACCCATTTCCCGGAGGCATTCGCCTTCACCCTCGCGGACAATAACGGCGAACCGTTGCTTGACGATTTCGACGGCTTGGTGGGCGATATCTGCATCAATGACATGCGCACCTTCTCGAGGCAACGTGAACACAGCAAGGTCTACATCCACCCGAACCCCGTCGCCTACCATTTCGACATCATGGTGGACCGGGAACACGATGGTGGCTCCGCCGGAATCTTTTTCGTGAGTTTCACGACGGATATTCTGTCGCGGATACTTAAACATGGCGAAGTGCCGGGACACAAACTGCTGCTTCTGAAACAGGACATTCCAGGCCTTATAGAAGTCACCTCCGAAGGCCCTCGCATCAAACTGCAACGTGAATTCAAGCTAAGCTCGCAGGAAATGGACCGCGTCGGCTACTCCACGCCTGTCAGCGGTGCATCCTGGGTTCTGGTCGACCTGCCCGATCCGGATTTGTATACGAACATGCGCGACACCATTCGGCGGGAAGCGGTTTTTATCATGCTGGCGTTCCTCGCCGTGAACGGCTCCATGCTATGGATGCTGCTACGCAGCCAGTCACGGCGGCGCAAACTCGAACACCTCTACCATCACGATCCCGTGAGCGGACTGCCCAATCGCCATCTCTTCCTGGAGAGATTCGCACACATGGCGAGCGCCCACGCGGATTCCGGAGCGTCGTTTACATTGCTGCTGATCGACATTGGGCGATTCCGGCGACTCAAAGGCACATTCTTTGAACACGGGATGGACGATGCGCTGACCAAGGCCGCCGCCGAGCGCATTCAAGGGGCGTTGTGCGGAGCCAGAATTGTCGCGAGAATCGGCGACACCGACTTCGCCGTGCTGTTCTCGGAACGAACCGCGGCGCAAGTCGAATCAGACGCCCAGAATGTCCTGGCCGCCTTGAGAAAACCCTTCGGCACGGATAACGACACCCTGCTGCAAAACCCCTGCGTGGGTAATGCCCAGTACCCCGAGGATGGCGAGGACATTCAAACACTGATCCGCCAAGCCGGTATAAAAGTCTATGCCGCGCGTCAGCAGGACAGTGATGGGCATGTTCCACAAACAGGACCGGAAAGCCCTGCCAACCCCGTGCCCACGCGCGATTGATTCCAAGCACCCGCCACGCACGTCGCAATAGCGGACATTAGGCGTTTTTGGGTGGGTTGTTGATGGTCTGTTAAAGAACCTAACCCAAAGTCATCAGCCGGTCATAATCTTCCGGACGATCAAGATCCCATAAGGTATCGAGTTCAACCACGGACCAAGCCAACTCGGCAAGGCGCTGGCGCGTCTGCTCCAGCACCGCCGATGTTCCCCAGGCTACTCCGTTAAATACTGCCGGATCGAACCGGCGCAGACCGATAAGGACATACCCACCATCCTCGGCCGGACCCAATACGGCATCGGCATCGTTCTCCAGCGCGGCGCATGCTTGAGCAAGATAGTTTTCGTCCAGCACCGGGCAATCCGTGCCGATCAACACCGCGAACGCCGCGTCCGTGAGCGTTGTCTCCATGGCGTGTGCCATGCGCGCGCCCAGATCATCACCGTGCTGT
>JACRMO010000132.1:2386-12814 GCA_016214925.1 Gammaproteobacteria bacterium | reverse complement strand
CAGCAATGCACACTCGAAATCGTCACGCAGACTCTGGAAAAATGCATGCTCCGGTACGGCGCTCACCCACAGTTCCACCAGCGCCAGATCGCTGTGCATGGCACGCGCCACCGTCGTGCGTGCGAGTTCGGCATGCAACGCGGCCGCACCCTCCGCGCCCAGTGCCGGAATCAGCCGCGTCTTCGCCTGTCCGGGAATAGGAGGTTTACAGAACACCAGAATACGCGCCTGGGGATAGCGCATGGGCCTTAATTCCGCCCTGCTCGAACAAGTTCTGCGCGGACTGACTGCAAGGGGGAGAGTTCCGACACGCTCCCCTTGCAACCCCCCACCAGTAAGGAATCCGAACCGTCGGGCATCTTCATCAACCGTGTTCGTAGCGCGCCGCAAGGCGCTCGGGAGAAACACCGCGCCAATAGGCGAAGCGCAACCACCACATCAGCACGATGGTGCGCATGATGCCATCGCGTTCCCAACGGCGGCTGGAGGTGACGAGTCGCGCGCGTAGACAGATCGGATGCGCATGCCGTTTGAGCGCCCGGCTCAAGGCAATATCTTCCATCAATGGAATCTCAGCGAAGCCACCCACCGCCACGAAAATATCCCGCGATACGAAGATACCCTGATCACCCGTGGCGATACCGGTCAGCCGCGAGCGCAGATTCATCAGCCATTCAACGATACGCAACAACGGATGAGATCCCAACAAATGCACATCGAAGCGTCCCCATGACGCATCGTGCTGCAGTGCACCGAGGATATACACATCGCTATTTTCCGGCGCGATGGTGTCTGCATGCACGAACCACAGCACCTCACCCGTAGCCGCCCGCGCACCGGCATTCATCTGCCGCGCACGTCCCGGCGAGCTGTGCAGCACGCGATCACACAGCGGCGTTGCCTGAATGACGGTCGCATCCATGCTGCCGCCATCGACGACAATTACTTCATGGCCACGTGCACGCAAGGCTTGCAACGGCATCAGCGTCGCGACAATCCGTTCAGCCTCGTTCAACGCGGGGATGACGATGGATAACCGCATCAGCAGCAACCGCCACCGGCAATACTGCTGGGCTGTATCGTGCCTTTCCCGGCCGCCGCGTCCCGCCGCGTTCCCGGCACCGCGCAGAAGCACGCCGGCTCGCCGCGCACCGCCGGCGGCAGGCCGATGAAATCCTCGCCATAGGCGCCACCGGTCAACAGCCGATAGGTGCGTTCGCACACCGCGATGCGCGCGCCGCGCGGGAAGATATGCCCCTCCTCGTCGCGCACCTCGGCATGCGGACCGCGATAGATCACCGCATGGCCGTAATCCAGGCACGCGGACGCTTCCGGTTTCACGGCGGTCAAGGTCACCGAACGGAACTCGATACCCTCGACGACCTGCCAGGGCTGCGTGTCCCATTTATCGTAGGCGACGGCGACGAACCCCGCATCGACGAAGGCGCGCAGGAATTCTTCTTCCTGGAAGGCGCCGGAGATGCAGCCGCTCCAGAGATTCGCATCGCGTTTTAGGTGCTCTGGCACGACCTCGTCGCTGACGATATCGGAGATCGCCACGCGTCCGCCGGGTTTGAGCACGCGGAAAATCTCGCGCACCAGTTGCGCCTTGTCCGCGTCATGCACCAGATTGAGCACGCAGTTGGAAATCACCAGATCCACCGAGGCATCGGCGATCAATGGCGATTGCTCGCACTGCTGCGCCTGCCAGCCCATGAATGCCGTGTGCTCGGTAGCCGTGCGCACCGGATGCTCGGCCAGATATGCATCCACCGCGTCGATACTCAGCGCCAAGTCCTGTATATGGCCCTTGAGAAACTGCACCCGCTCGCCGCCCAACTTGGCAGCCATCTCCGGCTGGTATTTACGCGCCAGTGCGAGCATGTCATCGTTCATGTCCACGCCGATGACGCGGCCGTGCTCGCCGACGAGCTGCGCGGCCATATAGGCAATCTTGCCGCCGCCGGAACCGAGATCGAGTACGACATCGTCCACGCGCACATAGCGAGATGGATCGCCGCAACCGTAATCCTTGTCGATGATCTCCTGCGGCAGCGCCGCCAATAGATTCGCGTCATAAGCGATCGGACAGCACAACGCCGGCTGGCGTTCTTGCGCACCCTGGGAATACCGTTCCATCACACTGTCATGCACATTCATGGTGATTACCTCTCCACCTCTTTCAACGCACCGCCACAACTGGCACCCTGCCCCGCGGTACATCCGTAACAATGATCGGCGACCGCAATCGGCGCGCCGCGCAACTCCTGGCCGATCAGCTCGCGCACGTGCACGCGCCGGCCGTTCATGCCGATGCCCAGCATCTGATTGAAGTCGCAATCGTAGACATAGCCCTGCCAATCGACGCTCACCAACGTGCGGCACATTACCTGTTGCAAGTTCTCGTCACGATGCGCGCCGCGCAGCAGCGTCATGTAATCGTGGAATTGGCCGTGCGCGATCAGCGTGCTGCCGAAGCGCTGGATGGGCATGTTGGCGAGCACATACAGATGGTTGAACTCGACGCCGGCACGCGCCTGCAATTCGCGCCGATAGTCCGTCTCCAACGCGCACTGGCTCGGCGGCAGCGCGGGACCGACGGGGTTGTACATCAGGTTCAGCAGCAAGCCACTGCCGGGCTTGCCGTAACCCAGCGCATTGAGCCGTTGCAAACCGCGCAGACTCGCCGCGTACACACCCGCGCCGCGCTGCGCGGCGACATTCTCTTCCAGATAACACGGCAGCGAGGCAACGACTTCGACTTTATGCTCCGCGAGAAACTCCGGCAGGTCTTCCTGGCCCGGCTCCTCGAAAATGGTCAGATTGCAGCGGTCGATGACGCGCATGCCGCGCGCCTGCGCCTTGCGCACCAGCATGCGGAAATGCGGATTCAGTTCCGGCGCGCCGCCGGTGATATCGAGGATGCCAACCGCAGAAGCTCTGAGATAGCTCAATACCTCGGCAATCGTTTCCTCATTCATCACCTCGCGGCGAGTGGGCCCGGCATTTACATGGCAATGCAGACAGGATTGATTGCAGCGGTAACCGAGATTGACCTGCAAGGTCGTGAGCCAGTCGCGCGTGAGCGGCGGAAAATCGGTGTTCTTCAACAGGGGCAAGGTTGCATGCATCGTGTGTTCTCATCTATTCAATTCAATATCGGGCCGGTGCAGCGCGACGGCGAGAAAACCGCCCCAGGGCACGGTTGCGGGAAGCCATGTCTCGAAGCGTTGTGCCAACCAGCCACCGTCGGGCAAGAATACACCGGTCGCAAAGCTCATGCGCGGCCGCGGGTCGAGGACGTTGCACCAATCCCTGACTTCGTCCAGTCGATCCCAACGCGCGCCCTGGTAGCCGCCACGACCGTGTTTGCGGGAATACAGTAGACTGCGCCGGTTCAATAACCCGAGGATCACGCCGCGCCGGCATACACGCCACAGCTCGGCCAGCGCCCGCTCTGGCGGTTCGACGAAACACAGACTCGTCACGGCCGCGACATAGTCGAAGGCCTGGTCGCGAAACGGCAGCACCAGCGCGTTACCGCGCACACAGGGCAATTCCCGCGCGCTGCGTCGGGCTACCGCGAGCATATCCAACGCCGGATCGAGACTGACGACATCGAGACCCGCCTGCGCGAAACGCCGGCTGAATTGTCCGGTGCCGCTGCCGACATCGAGGAGCGTCGCGCCCGCGTGCGGTTGGAGCACATGCATCAGCAACGCGAACTCCGTCGCCGCGATCCAACGGCCGCGCGGTGTTGCATACCAGCTTTCGTAATCCTCCGCGCTCACGGCCGCCTCACGATCAGAACGCCACCGCAACACGCCAACTGAGCGCGGACACCAGCGCCGCCACCGGCAAGGTAATCAACCAGCCGTATATCACGGTCTTCAACGCATCCGCATGTTCTGGGCGTGCCTTGTCGATCCAGCGCACGCCCAGCATGGCGCCGGTGCTTACATGCGTCGTGGACACCGGCAGACCGAGCGGCGATGCGATGAGCACCAGAATCGAGGTGCCCAGGTTGGCGACTACGCCACTGCTGGAATCCAGCGTGGCGATGCGTTGCGACAATACATCGAGCACCCGGAATCCGCCCCACAACGAACCGAATGCCATTACCGCTGTCACTGCGACGACCGGCCAGAGCGCCGGCCAGATCACATGATGGGTTACACCCGTCGCCGGCTCCATGGCCAGCACCAGCAGCAGAAAGGCCGCGATCTTGGGGACATCGTTCAAGCCGCGCGCGAAGCTGGTCATGCCGCTGGACAACCAATGCAGACCGACCCAGGTGCGCACCAACCACGGCGGCCGTGGCATCGATTCCGGAGTTGATCCTGGAGTCGATCCGGGCGCGGCGCACACAAACGGATTCTGTTGCCAGTCCGAACGCGCGCAACAACCCGGCCGCCAAGCTGGAACCCTGCGCGCCAGCCAGCGTGCCGCTACGAGCAATAAGGCGCACAGAGCGACCGCGATCAGCGGGCTCACCAACAACGGCAGCAACGCCTTGTGCATGACGGTCTCGATGCGCAACCCATCCGTTCCGGCCGCGACCAGACCCGCGCCGACGACGCCACCCAATAAGGCATGGGTGGTCGAGACCGGCAACCCAAGGCGGGTGGCCAATAACACCCAGCAACTTGCGCCGATCAACACACTGCCGATAAAAGCGCGGCCGACGGGAAAACCTGGCTGCAGATAACCGTCGGCGAAGGTCTGGAGTAACTCCGCGCCCCACATCAACGCGGCTAACCCGCCCAGCGCGGTCCACAGCGTGCCCCACCAGACCGCGAGTCGCGCACCGGCGGCGCCGTTACCGACCAGGGTGGCGATGCCTTTCGCGATGTCGTTGGCGCCATTCGCCCAGGCGAGCGCAAACACCAAACCCGCAACCAATGTCATTTCGATGCTCATGCACGCCCTCTCCACCAACGCCATAGTCCTAACCCGGCTACGGCGAAAAACGGCGACAACCAGACCAGCCGTTCCAGACCATAATGCGGTACACGCGGCGTGTTCGCCGCAGCGCCACGCGCATCGCCCACCAGGGAATCGACACTCACGCCGTCGCTCGCGTGAGCTTGGAGATACGCAATCACCTCGGCGCTCGCCACGGTTTCGAATACGTTCGCACGGCCCATGATATCCGCCTTGACCTGCATCTGCCGCACGACCGCAGGCCATTGTGCCGCGCTGTGCTGGCGCGGGTCCGGCAGTGTATGGCAAGCCACACAGAGCGTCGTGAATGCCTGCGCACCCGCGCCGTGCGGTGTGCCGCGCATCGGCTGCAAGGCATGCGCTGATAGATATTCACCCAGCACACGCATTTCATCAGAACTCGGCAGTGCGATACTGCCCATCATCCCGCGAAAGCGCCGCGACACATCCATGAGCATGTACATACGCTCCAGTACCGCCGGCCATTCCTCCGCCGTGTGCCGTCCCGGTCCGGTGAGCGCGTGGCATTGCGTGCAATAGCGCGTCAGCAGTTGCGCGCCGCGTGCGTGCGGCTCGGGCAAGGTCGACGGATCAATACCCGGAGGCGCCGTGTCGCGATAAACACGGCAGACATCGATACCACCCCAGTCGTGACTGGCATGCGCCTCGGTCTGCACCAGAGCAAGCACCAAACACAGAATCAAAGATACAGGGGCATTCATACCGCCAACTGCGACGCCGTCACGCCGCTATGCCTGGGCGTCGGCGTGGGTGCCGAGTGTGCGATTCCGAATTCGGTAAGCATCGCCTCGGCGGCGCGGCGCCCTGACGCCAGTGCAGTCACCACCAGATCCGGTCCGTGGGTGTTGTCGCCGCCTGCAAAGATCTTCGGCTGCGAGGTGCGACCCTGGGTATCGATGCGGATACGGCCTTGCGCATCCGTTTCGACCTCGATGGCCGCGAGCCAGGCCGGCGGATCGGCGACAAAGCCGAAGGCGAGGATCACAAGATCACAGTGTAGTAGTTGTTTCCCGTCGGCCGTCGCGAAGCGCACGCCGCGCACCTGTGCGTCACCCTCAATGGCCAGCGGGCGGTGCTCGAAGACGAACCTGGCACCCTCTTCGCGCGCGGCCTTGGCTTCACGCTTTGATGCGCGCAACTGTGTTTCCGTGCCGCGATACACCACGGTCGCCTCGGCACCCAAGCGCAACGCACTGCGCACACAGTCCATGGCGGTATCGCCACCGCCCAGCACCAGCACGCGGTGACCAGTTAGATCAATCTCGCCCGTCTTCACCGCACGCAGGAAGGCCAAACCTTCGTGTACGCCGGCAAGGTTCTGGCCCGGCAGGTTCACTGTACGCGGCCGTTGCGCACCGGTGCCGATGAACACGGCGGCATGCCGCGTGCGCAAGGCGCGGATACGGGCTGCATCGACTTCGACACCGAGCGCGAATTCGATCCCCAGCGCACGCAAAGCTGACTCGCGCCGGTCGAGCACGGCAGGTTCGAGCTTGAACGAGGGCACGCCGCTCGCCAGTAGACCGCCGATCCGCGGCTCACGATCATAGACGCTCACGGCAATGCCCGCGCGCGCCAGGCGTTCCGCACAGGCCAATCCCGCCGGCCCTGCGCCGATCACGGCGACCGATTCGCGACGGCGCTTGGCGGAGCCTAATTTGGACTTGGTGAGGCCGGCCGGTTGCCAGCCTTGCTCCAGTGCGTGATCGGTAATGGCGCGTTCGATGGCGCCTATGGTCACGGCATTGCCATGATGGAGGGAAGGATGGGCCAATGTACAACCGCCTTCGCACAAACGCTGTTGCGGACAGAGTCGACCACACACCTCGGGCAGCGGACTGGTCTCGTGTGCGATCTCGGCGGCGGCGATGACATCCCCGCGCGCGGCCGCTTTCAACCAATCCGGAATGCGATTGGACAACGGACAGGCATTGCGGCATCCCGGCACGCCGCAATCGAGACAGCGCGCGGATTGTTCCACGATCTGTGCAATCGAAGGACGTTGATAGATCTCCTGCCAGTCATTGCGACGTTCGACCGCGGGCCGCGCTTCAGGTTCGCGGCGCGGCGTTTCCGCTTGCGGCGCGCGTTTGAGCAGATGGGATGCATTTTGTGACAGGCCCGGCTTGAATAGATTGCGCACATCGCGGATCTCCAGCGCATCGGTCGGACAGGACACCACGCAACGCGCGCAACCCATGCAGTCCTCGATGCCGGTGACACGGCCGTGTACCTTGCCCTGCGCCCACACCGGTATGCCCATGTCGCACACCTGCTCGCAGCGGCGGCAATCGTTGCACTTGGAGGCATCGAGTTGGATACCGTAAAAACCGGCGTGATTGAGCAAGCCGAAGGTCGCGCCATACGGGCATAGATAGCGGCAGTAGAAACGGTTGCCCACCAGTGGCGCGATGAAGAAGCTGCCGAAGTAGGTCACCGCAACCACTGCATAGAAACCGCCGACGAAACTGATCGACGTTGGCGTGGGCGGATACTGAGTGACGACCATCACGCCGACGTAATAGACAAAGAAAAACCATTTGCTGTGGCGTAGCCTCCAAGCCCATTCACCGCGCACGCTATGATCGCGAAAGGCGAAGCCCACGGTCTCGCGGATACCGACACAGGGACAGTTGAAACCACAGATCACCCGGCGGCCGAACAGCAGCACCGCGACCAGCACCAAAAAGAAAGTCAACGTTCCCGGCACATGCAGCGAGGGAAATACCGGCGTTCTCCAGGGATAGCCAACATAAGGTTCGGCAAGATGCGCGAGCACCGGTGCGCCCCACCATAGGACACTGACGCACGTCACCAGAATCAGCAGCCGCCGGCGCGTGTAGGGATTAACTTCAGCGCGGATACGCCACAAACCGAAGACGAGGATCACCGCATATTCGGTATAACGGTTGAGCCAGAAGGGATTGTCAAAGTACTTCAACCAGGTCTCGTTCAACCAACCGAGAAACGCCAACGTGAAGCCCGCCATGCTCAATACCTGCACGGCGATAGAATAGCGTCCGGGCAAGGAATCCTGCTGCGTGGCGGTGAGCGGCCGAGGCATGTAGCGGATCGGCTGTTCCAGCTTCAGTTGTTGCGTGGTCACCGGCATGCTCTAGCCCTTGTCGCGATATTCAGCGCGCGAGATCGCGTTTCTTCTGCTCGAATTCGTCGCGGTCGATTTCGCCGCGCGCATAGCGCTCTTCGAGGATGTCCAGCGCGGCTCTGGCTTTTGGCGTGTTTCCACTGGGTCCGGCCGACGCAAGCCATTTCACGATGGCAACAATGCCCAGGATCACCAAACCCCAAAAGAGCAGCATAAATATCCACCCAAAACCCGGGAGCCAACCAAAATCGCCCATCTCGTTCATCATCGTCCACCTCCTAGAAGGTGCGCACTGCATCACTGTCATTGACCCAACCCGCCAGCGCTGCACCCACGCCGCCAAATCGACGCGATCCGGTCATGCATGCCGTGGGAGCCAACATTAAAATGTCAGATTCATGTCTGCCGGAATGACGACCTCTTTATAATATTTCGCCGGTTCAGCCACCTTCACGCCGTCCACGAGGTCACGTTCCGACATCCCGAAGAGCGGGAGATTGAGCGGACAGGCCAGCACGGTGGCACCCTCGGCGATGAGCATGACGAACATGTCTTCGAGCAGCGGCAGGTCCAGTTCGTCCATCCTTTTCATGACCGCCTGGCCAACCTCGGGCGGCGCATCCGGCAGGCAGGTCAGCGTATTTATTTTTTCCCGATGCACTGCATTGATGCCACGCGAGCCGAAGAAAATCGTCACCTTCGAGCCCTCGCGCAAGAGACTCAGCGCCGTCATCAGCGCGTTGAACACCTGGCAGAATTCATCGTGGAAACACATGATCGATACGTTCTTGACGATCTTGGTCATGGCACACCTCCGTAGGTTGGGGTGAGGCGCTGTGTGCCGAACCCCAATGGCAGCTGCTACGTGTTGGGGTTCGCTGCGCTCACCCCAACCTACAAAATTGACTTCAAGCATAGGATGACGTGAAAAGAAATCTTTCAGCACACCCTTAAAAGGTCAACACCGTATCGCTGTCCTTGACCCAGGCCGCCAACGCCTTCATCGAACCACGTTCGATGCCCGGAACCAGTTTTTCCGGCTGAAAACCGCAGCCGTCCAGAGCCATACCGCAGGCGCGCACGGTCAGGCCGCATTCGATTAGCTCGGCGAGCAGGTTTTCAAGATTCACTGCGCCTTCGGGCACGGTTTGATTGCGCTCGCCGACGCGCACGCCTTCATCCAGCAGGTGCACGCGCACGGTCATGTCCTCGGCCAACGCCGCGCCGGCGAAACGCAGCGCATGCCACGCCTTGTTGTCCGATTGGTAGGGTGCGTTCTGGATAATGATGGTGATGTTCTTCATAGTGGCTACCACTCCGGGTTGGGATTCACATCAGGTTCTTGAACAAAATGTAGGTCGCGACCAGCACCAGGAAAACACCAAAGCCGTGTTTCAGGCGTTGAGCCTCCAGGCGGTGGCCGATCCATGCGCCGAGAAAACATGCTGCGACCGCGACGGATGTAAAGCCGGCCAGCAGCGGATAATCGATAGGCACCGCACCCGCGTAGCCGACAAAACCGGCCGTGGACTGAAAGGCGACGACGCTGAGCGAGGTACCCACCGCACGCTTCATGGACAATCCAGACAGCAATACCAGGGCCGGCACGATCAAGAAGCCGCCGCCCACGCCCACCACACCTGCAAGCATGCCGACCATCAGACCGTGGCGGGCAATGTGCAGATACGGGAAGTTGCTGCAATCGCCGCTCTCGCATTCACCGACAGCGGCGGCACCGAGCGAACGGCGCGGCGGCTGTGCGTGCAGCATGCGCCAGGCAGCGGCGTACATCACCAATGCGAACAGCGTGAGCTGGAACACGACCGGCAGGATCACGCCCAAACGGGCACCGATGAAGGTGCCCACTGCGCCGACGATGCCGAAGGTCAGGGTCACGCGCAGGTTCACATTGCCCTGCCGCCAGGACTGCACCGCCGCGATGGTCGCGGTGATGGCGATGATGCCGAGGCTCATGGCGATGGCGGACTTGGGCTCGACATGCAGCAGATAGATCAGGGCCGGCACGGTGACGATGGCGCCGCCACTGCCCATCAGACCGAGCAGCAATCCGGTCGCCAGTCCTGACAGAATCATATAGGTCAGCATGTCCATTCCCTCACCGTTGCATCACCACACGCAAGCGCTGCGTGAACCGTTCACCGCTCGATCGGATAGCCGTTCTTGTTCCAGTCGGTCATGCCCTGACGGATTACATGCACATTGGCGAATCCCTTCTGGGCCAGCAGTTGCGCCGCCGCCGTAGACATCCGGTCGGTGCGGCACACCGTCACGATGGGCAGTTCCTGGAAATCGCCGATCTCGCTCAATCGCGCCGCCAGTTCCGGCAGCGGGATATT
>JACRMO010000132.1:0-2357 GCA_016214925.1 Gammaproteobacteria bacterium | reverse complement strand
GGATATTTGTGGCGCCGGCGATATGTCCCAACTCGCCGACGAAGTCCGGCGTTGTGCGCACATCGAGTACCAGGAGTTTTTCTCCCGCGTCGAGACGCTGTTTAATCTCGGATACATCGAGCATCGGCTGTTTGCGCAGCTTGCCGATCAGCCGTGGCAGGAAGGCCACCGCCGCGAGCAAGGCAAGCGCCAGTAGACCTTTCTGGATCAGGCCTTCGCCACCAGCAGCCGCTTCGCGCCCGGCATAGCCGAGATAGGTGTAGGCGATGGCGCCCGGCAGCATGCAGATATAGCTTGCGAGCACATACTGGAGCAGCGGAATGCGCGTGAGGCCAAGCGCGTAATTGAGCAGATTGAACGGGAACAGCGGCACCAGACGCACAAAGGCGACAAAACGCCAGCCCTCGCCTTCGACACCGTTAATGAGTTGTTTCAAACGCCCGCCGGTGCGCTGTGCCACCCAGTCCGAAGCAAGATAGCGCGACACCAGAAACGCCAGTGTCGCGCCGATGGTTGCGCCCGTAAGGTTGTAGAACGTGCCCAGCACGGGTCCGAACAGCGCACCGCCGGCCAGCGTAATCACCGAGCCGGGCAGGAATAGCACGGTGGCGACTGCATAGATCAGCATAAACAGCAACGGCGCGGCGGGACCGGCATCATTCATCCAAGCCGCGAGCGCCTGTGCATCGAAGCGGTCCCGATACAACACGGCCAATGCGACGCCAGCGAGCAGCGCGATGAACAACAGGATGCGAAGTAGCTTGGCATTCATTGTTTGGATTCCCATTGACGGCGGTTAATGGCGTAGTCGCTAATCTTGCCGACAAAGGGCATGGCCAGCATACCGGTCAGCCAGGAACACCATTTTCCTTCGCGGAAGGTGCGGATACCGATGGTCATATTTTCATGGCCGCCGCGCGGTTGATCGCGGTAAGTACCGAACAATCGATCCCACCAGGGCAGGTTAAAACCGAAGTTGCTGTTGGTCTCATCGTCTTCGACCGAGTGATGCACGCGGTGCATGTCCGGCGTCACCACGAACAAGCGCAACGCGCGATCTATACCAGCCGGAATGCGCACATTGCTGTGATTGAACATCGCCGTCGCGTTCAAGGCGATCTCGAACAGGATCACCGCCAACACCGGCGGCCCCATCACAACGATGACCGCGAACTTGATCAGCATGGACAACAGGATCTCGATGGGATGAAAGCGCGCGCCGGTGGTCACGTCATAATCGAGGTCCGCGTGATGCACCCGGTGCAGTCGCCACAACACCGGCACGGCATGCACCATAACGTGTTGGAGATAGATAAAGAAATCCAGGGCAATGACGGCACCGGCCACGGCCAGCGCATACGGCACCTGGAAATAGTTGAGCAGGCCCCAGCCGTGCTCGCGCGCGAACAGCGCCATACCGACCGCAGCGGTCGGGAACACCAGGCGCAACAGGAAACTGTTGAAGAACACCAGGCCGACATTATTGAGCCAGCGCACGCCTTTTGGCTGCGTCAGTCGACGCCGTGGTGCCACCAGCTCCCAGATCGCCATGACGGCGAAGATGCCGAAGAAGAAGCCCAAGCGGATAGGCACTTCATGGCCGCGGATAAATGATTCGAATTCCATAATTCCGTCCTTTAGTGGGTGCGGGATTACCCGCGTGTCTATAATTAACCAACATGTTTTTTATATTCAATTGATCTATTGAATAAGCTAGCCCGATGACCAAGATAAGTCAAGAGGGTGTGTGAAGTATGTCCTGCTGCGCTACCGGTTCATCCATGTCGACAAGGCGTTGATCTGGCCAACACCATGAAAATACGGGGCAAATCATGTATGACTGGCGGAATCATTCCGAAGCACAGCGCCTAATCTGGGCGCTGCCACTCGAAACGCTCTGGGAACTTGCACAGTTTCCGCTCTATACCCAGTGGTACGAGAACGGTTGGGGCTACCTCTTGTACGGTCTTGCCCACTGCACTGGCGGCGATCTGCTGATCCTTATCCTCAGCTATGAGCTGATCGCATTGCTCACCCGCAACCGCCAGTGGTTTACCGGCAGACTCCATGTGACTGGCCCGTTGTTTACGCTCGCCGGCATGCTCTACACGATCTACACCGAGTTCACCCAGGCGGGTCCCGCCGGCGTCTGGGAATACACCGCGCAGATGCCAATCGTCCCGTGGATCGGCATCGGTGTTGCGCCGGTTCTCCAATGGCTGGTGCTACCGCCTGCTCTGCTGTGGTTACTGCGCCGGAGAGAAGTGCGGCGCCTGTTATAGGAGAAATACCCAACGGGCGCATTGCCCGCTCGTATGCATCAACCCATTGCCGAGGAAATCCGATACGAAAATCGC
>JACRMO010000304.1 GCA_016214925.1 Gammaproteobacteria bacterium | reverse complement strand
CGGGCCAGCAGCAGTTCCAGCACCAGTTTGCTGCCGAAATAGGCGAGCATCAGAAAAATGAAGCCGCCGAGCGTCCAGCGGATGGCGGTGCGGCCGCGCCAGCCGAATTTCCAGCGTCCCCACAACAGCGTTGCGAACACGCCCCAAGCCATGATGGACAGCACCGTCTTGTGTACGAGGTGCTGGGCGAAGATGTCTTCGAGGAAAAAAAAGCCGGTCAGCAGGGCCGCGCTGAGCAGGGCGAAACCCACGCCGATGACCTGCATTAGCAGGGTCTCCATGACTTGCAGCGGCGGCAGGGCGCGGATCAGCCCGCCGGGATGCCGGTTGCGCAGCTGCCGATCCTGCAGCGCGAGCACCAACGCCTGAAGCGCGGCGATGGCCAGCAGGCTGTAGGCCAGGATCGACAACAGAATATGCAGATCGAGCCGCCAGTTGCCGCTGGTGGTCATGACATGCTGGGACGGATAGGCAAATGCCAGCGCGATGCTCAGTGCCGCCATCGGCAACAGGGCAATGCCGAGGTTCTCCAGCGGGCGGCGCAGCGACGAAGTCAGCAATAACAGCGCGGTCAACCAGCCCACCAGCGAGGCGGCGTTGAAAAAGCCCAGATTCAATCCGGTCGCGGTAACGAGCAGAGGATAGAGGGCGCCGGCGTGCAGCAATACCGCAATCAGACCGAGCACAATGACGCCGCCGCGGCCCACCGACAGTTCGCGACGCACCAAGCGCAGCGCGAGCAGCAGGCTGGTCGCCAGATACAGGAGTATCGCCAGCATGCCGATGAATTGCGTGTGCATGTTCCTCCCGTGGCGCAGCTGTTCTAATATCACCGGAAATCCGCGCGCATCATGGCATATCTGTATTCCGCATTGAAGGGTACGGCGGTCGCCGATGGCCAGACCGTACGGAGCCCCGGCGCCGGGAATGTGATCGGAGTGGTTGTCCGTACCGGGGGCGGCTGGCACTATGGCGCGGTCGAATCAGCGGTTCACCAACTTCAGGTGCTGGACGCCGGACTATGCAGATAAGGATACTGGGCTGTAGCGGGGGCATCGGCGGTGAATTGCGTACCACCAGTTTCCTGGTGGACGAGGACATTCTCATCGACGCGGGCACCGGCGTGGGTAACCTGACGCTGGCCGAGATGGCGCGCATCCGCCACATCTTCATCACTCATTCCCATCTCGATCACATCGCCGGCATCCCGCTGATGGTGGATTCTATCTTCAGCCAGATCGCCCAGCCCATCGTGATCCATGCCAGCGCCGAAACCGTGGCCGCGCTGCGCCAGCATATTTTCAACTGGACCATCTGGCCGGATTTCACCCAATTGCCCACTGCCAAGTCCGGCGTCCTGCGTTACGAGGTCATGACGCCCTACGAGGTGCGCACGCTGGGCGCGCGACAGATCCGCATGGTGCCGGTCAATCATGTCGTGCCGGGTGTCGGCTATTGCATCGAAACGCACGGGCGGGTCGCCGCGTTCACCGGCGATACCACCACCAACGAGACCTTCTGGGCCGCGCTCAATGACTACGCCAGCGTTGAAGCGCTGATCGTCGAATGCGCCTTCGCCAACCAGGAACACGACCTGTGTCGCAAGGCCCATCATTACTGCCCCGACCTGCTGGCGGCCGATCTGGCCAAGCTGCGCCACCGCCCGCCGCTGTACCTGACGCACCTGAAACCCGGCGCCGAGGGGCAGATCGAGCGCGAATGCCGGGAACTGATCCGGGATTTCGAGCTGCGCCGCCTGTTTGGAGGCGATGTGATCCCTCTGTGATACGGTTATAATCCGCCGCGCAATCACGCTCCTTCGCACCTGTCGCGGTGACCCCCAACGATGTTTGAAAATCTGACCGACCGCCTTACCCAAACCCCCAAGCGCCTGCGCGGCCAAGGGCGGCTGACCGAGGAAAATATCCAGGAGACCCTGCGCGAGGTGCGTATGGCGCTGCTGGAGGCGGATGTCGCCCTGCCGGTGGTGCGCGAGTTCATCGAGCGCGTGCGCACGCGCGCCGTCGGCCAGGACGTGTTGACCAGCCTCACGCCGGGCCAGGTCCTGGTGAAGATCGTTCACGACGAGCTGGTCGCCATCATGGGCGAGGCCAACGATGAACTGAATCTGCGCATGCAGCCGCCGGCGGTGATTCTGATGGCCGGCCTGCAAGGCTCCGGCAAGACCACCAGCACCGCCAAGCTGGCGCGCTGGCTGAAGGAGCGGCAGAAGAAATCCGTGCTGGTCGCAAGCTGCGACATCTATCGTCCAGCCGCTATCGATCAATTGCAGACGCTCGCGCGCGAGGTCGGCGCCGAGTTCTTCCCCAGCAGTCCCGATCAAGACCCGGTCACCATTGCCCGCGAGGCCGTCGAGCAGGCACGCAAGCGCGTCATCGACGTGGTCATCATCGACACCGCCGGCCGTTTGCACATCGACAACGAGATGATGGATGAGATCAAGCGCGTGCACGCCGCGCTCAATCCCATCGAAACCTTGTTCGTCGTCGACAGTATGACTGGCCAGGACGCCGCCAACACCGCCAAGGCCTTCAACGATGCGCTGCCACTAACCGGCGTGATCCTCACCAAGACCGATGGCGATGCGCGCGGCGGCGCGGCGCTGTCGATCCGCACGCTCATCGGCAAACCCATCAAGTTCCTCGGCGTCGGTGAGAAGACCGCCGCGCTGGAGCCGTTCCATCCGGATCGCGTTGCCTCGCGCATGCTCGGCATGGGCGATGTGTTGAGTCTGGTCGAAGAGGCCGAACGCAAGGTCGACCGCGCCAAGGTCGAGAAGCTTGCCGGTAAATTGAAAACCGGCCAGCGTTTCGATCTGGAAGATTTCCGCGATCAATTGCAGCAGATGATGGGCATGGGTGGCCTGTCCGGTCTGATGGATAAATTGCCCGGCATGGGCGACATCCCCAAGGGTGTGCGCAGCCAGGTCAACGACCGCGAACTGGTGCGCATGGTCGCCATCATCAATTCCATGACACCGGGCGAACGCAATCATCCGGACGTTATCAAAGGCTCACGCCGCCGGCGTATCGCCTTGGGTTCCGGCACTGAGGTGCAGGATGTCAATCGGTTGCTCAAGCAGTTCATGCAAATGCAGAAGATGATGAAACAAATGTCCAAGGGCGGCATGGCCAAGATGCTGCGCGGGCTCAAGGGGCGCATGCCGTTTCCGATGCCCTGATGTTGTGAGTTGATCGCGCACAAACAAGAAACCCCGCCGAAGCGGGGTTTCTTAATTCCAGGAAGCGCAGGCGTTCAGTCCTTCCACTTCCCGTGTTTCACATGACCCGGCGGCGGGTAGTAGGCGTGCGCCGGCGGGCCGCGGTGATCGTGGTCGTCGTCTTCGTATTCCACGCGGGTGCCGTGCTCGTGATCCTGGTTGTCCTGGCCATCGGTGGCGATGGCGGTACCCAGGGCGGCGCCGACCGCACTGCCGGCAATCGCACCGTTGCGGCCACCGAGTTCGGAGCCGACCGCGGCGCCCACGCCGCCACCGAGTGCGCCGCCGATGACGGCATCGGTGTCCACCGCGCTGGCGGTAGCACCACCCAACAACAGGCCCAGACAGATGATTCCGGCGGATAGGGTTTTCATGCATGAATCCTTAGGTTGAAATGAAGAGGGAAAACGGCTGTGACAATGGTAGCGACTGGCGGGCCGGGAAGCCGCAGCCATCGGTGAAAAAAATGCGAATTGGGTCACAAATCCAGGGCCGCCCCGGTCGACTGTCGCGGCATCCGGGCGGATTCCTGGTTTCCCTCCGGTCTGCAGCCCCGTCGTCAGGTGTTTACCTGGCTGCCCATAGGAGCGGGCTCCGCCGCGAACAGGCTTGCCACGGCGGTTCGCGGCCAACGGCTGTCCCTCCACCGTGCCGATCGATTAGATATATTCAATGAGGGGTTGAGTCCACCGGCCCGGTTCGCGTACCGTGGACTCCCTTTGCCGGACGACTATCAACGCATGACCGCTTCCAGTCTTGAATTTGCCCGCGAGCGTCTGCTCGCCCCCGCCGGAATCGGCGACAACGATCTCACGAATGTGCTCGACCGCCTGCTGGGCCATGCTATCGACAGCGGCGATCTGTATTTCCAGTCCACCCGCTTCGAGTCGTGGGCGCTGGAAGACGGCATCGTCAAGGAAGGCAGCCACAGCATCGAACAGGGCGCCGGCGTGCGTGCTGTCAGTGGCGACAAGACCGGCTTTGCCTATTCGGACGAGATCGTCATGCCCGCCCTGATGCAGGCCGCCCACGCGGCGCGCGCCATCGCCCGCAGCGGCAGCAAGGCCACGCTCAAGGCGTGGCGGCCGACCGGCGACGCGGGGCTGTACCGACCGGTCGATCCGCTGGATTCCCTTTCCGCCGATGCCAAGGTCGATCTGCTCAAGCGTATCGATGCCGAGGCACGGCGCCTCGACCCGCGCGTGCAGCAGGTGATGGTCAGTCTCGCCGGCGTGCATGAGGTCGTGCTGGTCGCGGCCAGCGACGGCACGCTCGCCGCCGATGTGCGGCCGCTGGTGCGGCTCAATGTCTCGGTCATCGTCGAAGACAATGGCCGCCGCGAGCAGGGTAGTTGTGGCGGTGGCGGGCGCTGCGGTTATGAAATGTTCCTCGAAGGCGAACGCGCCTTCGACCACGCGCGCGAAGCGGTGCGCCAAGCGCTGGTGAATCTCTACGCGGTCGACGCACCGGTCGGCAACGTGACCGCGGTGTTCGGCCCCGGCTGGCCCGGCGTGCTGCTGCACGACGCGATCGGTCACGGTCTCGAAGGCGATTTCAACCGTAAAGGCACCTCGGCGTTCGCCGGTCGCGTCGGCCAGAAGGTTGCCTCGGAACTCTGCACCGTGGTCGACGACGGTACGCTTGCCGGGCGGCGCGGTTCGTTGAACATCGACGACGAAGGCACACCGACGCAGTGCACCACACTTATCGAGAAGGGTGTGCTCAAAGGTTCTATGCAGGCCAAGATGAACGCCGGCCTGATGGGCGTGGCGTCGACCGGCAATGGCCGCCGCGAATCCTATGCGCATCTGCCCATGCCGCGCATGACCAACACCTACATGCTCGCCGGCGAGTCCGATCCCGAAGACATCATCCGTTCCGTGGACAAAGGTTTGTACGCCGTGAACTTCGGCGGCGGCCAGGTGGACATCACCTCCGGCAAATTCGTGTTCTCCGCGAGCGAGGCCTATCTGATCGAGAACGGCAAGGTCACGCGCCCGGTGAAAGGCGCGACCTTGGTCGGCAACGGTCCCGATGTGCTCACGCGCGTGTCGATGGTCGGCAGCGATCTGAAACTCGATCAGGGTGTCGGTACCTGCGGCAAGGAAGGCCAGAGCGTGCCGGTCGGCGTTGGGCAACCGACGTTGCGGGTGGATGGGTTGACGGTGGGTGGGACGAGCGCGGGTTAATTGTTAGTCGTCATTGCGAGCGCAGCGCGGCAATCTCACAACTGTGGCATTGTCGTTTAGAGATTGCCGCGTCGCTTCGCTCCTCGCAATGACGGTAAGAGAAAGGTTATTCGGCGCTGCTTTCATCCAACTCGCGCAGATACTTGAACAGAACGCGCGCGGCCGCCGGTGGTTTGTTTTTATCGCGTTCCTGCTGCGCTTGGCGGATGAGTTGGCGCAGGTGTTGACGGTCGGCGTGGGGATAACGTTCGAGAAGTTCGCCCAACGCACTGTCGCCCTCGGCGAGCAAGGTATCGCGCAGGACTTCGAGTTGTTGGAAGCGTTGTGCCGCGCGGCGGTCGGCCTGTTGAAAGGCCTCCAGTTGCACGCGCACCGGTTCGGCGTCGAAATCGCGCATGAGTTTGCCGATGTATTGCAACTGCCGACGTTTGCCGCCGTGCGCGGTGATGCGGCGAGCGAGATCGATGGCCTCGCGCAGCTTGTCCGGTAGTTCGATGCGGTCGAGCTTGGCCTGGGGCAATTCCACCAGCGCGAGGCCGAGATCCTGCAAGGCCTCGGCCTCGCGTTTGAGCTGCGAGCGGCTGGGGCGGTCGTCGTCGATGTCGAAGTCGTCTTGATTCATGAGACGGATTTAAGCACGAATGAATTTCAGTTGTAAGCGAGGTTGTTGATGACAAGCCAAGTAGTCGAAGCACGCGGGGCGGATCTGCCGCCACCGGCGGAACTGGAAACGCTGGTGCAGCAGGTGCTGGACGAGGCCAAGCGCCTGGGTGCGAGCGCCAGCGAGGCCGGCGTGAGTCTGGAGGCCGGGTTGTCCGTCACCGTGCGCTTGGGTGAGGTCGAGACGCTGGAATATCACCGCGACCGCGGCGTCGGCGTGACGGTGTATTTCGGTCAGCGCAAAGGCTCGGCGAGCACCTCCGACTTCACGCCGCACGCGGTGCGCGAAACCGTGCGCGCGGCCTGCGATATCGCGCGCTACACCAGCGAGGACAGTTGCGCGGGTCTCGCTGACGCGGAGTTGATGGCGCGGGACATCCCCGATCTCGATCTGTGTCATCCCTGGGATATCGACGCCACGCGCGCCATCGAAATCGCGCAGCGCTGCGAGGCGGCGGCACGCACCGCCGATGCGCGTATCAGCAACTCCGAAGGTGCCACGCTGTCCAGTCATCAGGGCTTGCGCGTGTATGGCAACAGCCACGGTTTCACCGGCGGTTATCCGAGTTCGCGCCACAGTCTCAGTTGTTCGGTGATCGCCGGACAGGACGAACATATGCAGCGCGACTACTGGTATACGGTGGCGCGGCGGCATGAAGAGATGGACGCCGCCGAGCAGGTCGGTCGTATCGCGGCGGAACGTACTGTGCGTCGTCTGAACGGCCGCAAGCTCGGTACCCGCCAGGTGCCGGTGTTGTTCGCGGCAGAGATCGCCACCGGCTTGTTCCGCAGTTTTATCGGCGCGATCCGCGGCGGCAGTTTGTATCGCAAATCCAGCTTTCTGCTCGATCATCTCGGTAAACAGGTCTTCCCCGACTTCGTGCACATTCACGAACAACCGCATCTGCGCGGTGCGCTCGGCAGCGCGCCCTTCGACAGCGAAGGCGTGGCGACGCGCGACCGCGATCTGGTCACGGACGGTGTGTTGCAGGGCTATGTGCTGGACAGTTACTCCGCGCGCAAGCTCGGCATGCAGACCACCGGCAACGCCGGCGGCGTGCATAACCTCAGCGTCGATGCCGGCTCGCTCGATTTCGACGGTCTGTTGCGCGAGCTGGGCACCGGGTTGTTGGTGACGGAACTCATGGGGCAGGGCGTGAACATGGTGACCGGTGACTACTCGCGCGGCGCGTCCGGCTTCTGGGTCGAGAACGGCGCGATCCAATATCCCGTCGAGGAGATCACCGTCGCCGGTAACCTCAAGGACATGTTCATGGCCATCGCCGCCATCGGTAACGACATCGAACGGCGCGGCAATATCCGCAACGGTTCGGTGCTGATCGAACGCATGACGGTGGCCGGTGAGTGAAATTACTCGTAGCGGAGTGTGATCGTCAGCAGCAGTCCCCGGCGCACACCGGTATTGATCTTCAAGGCTTCGATCTGCTCGGGGTGAATATCGTCCAGCAGGTTGGTCAGCCAGAGGCTGGTTTCCAGGCTTTGGCGCGGGTGCCACCCCAGGCGCAGATCCAGGCGCGTATAGCTGGGCAAAT
>JACRMO010000282.1 GCA_016214925.1 Gammaproteobacteria bacterium | reverse complement strand
GGGGTCGTGCTGGTGGTCGGCACGATCGGTTACCGGATACTGGCCGGCGAACAGTATTCCTGGTTCGACGGTTTCTACATGACGTTCATCACCCTGACCACCATTGGCTACGGCGAAATCATCGACCTGTCCAAGAGTCCCGGTGGCCGGCTCTTTACGGTCATCATCGGCACCGCCGGACTCGGGACACTGTGGTTCATGTTCTCGACGCTCACGGTGCTGATCCTGGAAGGCGACCTCAACCAGACGTTGCGGAGAAGGCGTATGGAGAAAATCATCAAGAAGCTGAGCGGCCATTACATCGTCTGCGGCTTCGGCCGCGTGGGACGCAATGTCGCGGCCGAGCTCGACGCCACCAATCGTCGCTATGCGGCCATCGACGAGGATCTGCAGATGCTGGAGGAGCAGAAGGAGAAAAATTCGGAGCTGCTCTATCTGCACGGCGATGCCAGCGACGACGACCTTCTGCTGAGCGCCGACATTAAAGATGCCGCCGGTGTATTTGCCGTGACCGGCGACGACAGCCGCAATCTGATGATCGCGCTCACCGCCAAACAGCTTAATCCCGCGGTGCGGGTGGTCGCGCGCTGCCACGAAATACGCAATGCGGAAAAATTGCGCAAGGCCGGCGCCGATGCCATCGTGTCGCCGGACTTCACTGGCGGCAAGCGCATCGCGTCGGCCATGGTACGACCGACTGTGCAGACGTTCCTGGATGAGATGCTGCGTAGCGAGCAGAGGCTGCGCGTGGAGGAGGTCACGGTGCCGGCGGGCTTCGCGCCGCGTGCGTTCGGTCAGCAGCCGTTACACGATCCCAACTATGTGATCCTGGCGCTGCGCCGACGCAGCGAGTGGCTCTTCAATCCCGCCGACGATTGCCTGCTGGAACCGGGCAACATCCTGATCGTCATGGCCTCGCCGCACGGCCGGCAGGTGCTCGAGAAGAAGCTGGCGGAGCGCCAGGGCTAAACATCAGCGAGCAACCGGGTAGCGACTTGAGCTTGACCCTGGGCGATATCGCCGAGCAGATTGTTGCACTGCCCAACGCATCGGTCGACGCCATCCTGCACGACCCACCGCGTTTCGGCATCGCCGGTGAACTGTATTCACAAGTCTTCTACGATCACTTGGCCCGCGTGCTCAAACGCAAGGGCAAACTGTTCCATTACACCGGCACCCCGAACAAACTCACCAGCGGACGCGACGTGCCCAACGAGGTCGCGAAACACCTGCGGCTCGCCGGCTTCATTACGGAGTTGAACGGCGATGGTGTGTTGGCGGTGAAGAAGTAAGGCGGATGAATCCATGACGGGTTCAGTCGATCCGACCTCTCGGCACCGAGGGTTTCAATTGGCCGCTTTGTAAGGTTTCAATCAGCCGGACTCCTCTTACAGGAGTTGCGACGGCAAGCCAGCTGGAACGAGGCTTCATTTGGTTTCCATCATTTTCGCGATTAAGGCTGATGAATCCATGACCCGCTTCGCCGCCATCGACTTCGAAACCGCCAGTCACGGTCGGGACAGCGCCTGTGCGGTGGGCGTGGTGATCGTCGAACGTGGGCGCATCGTGGAGCGCCTGTATGAACTGATCCGTCCACCCTCGCGGCAGTTCGCCTTCACCTACATCCACGGCCTATCGTGGGAAGACGTGAAACACGCGCCGAGCTTCGATACAGTCTGGTCCGGCATCGCGCGCGAGCTGGCCGGCGTGGAATTTCTCGCGTCGCACAACGTGCCGTTCGACAAGGGTGTGCTCGGTGCGTGCTGCGCGACTTACGAGATGCCGGTGCCGGAACAGCCGTTCGTGTGTACCGTGCGCCTGGCACGGGCGCAGTGGGATATCCATCCGACCAAGCTCCCCGATGTCTGCCGTCACCTCGGCATCGACCTGCGCCATCACCAAGCGGATTCGGACGCGGAGGCCTGCGCGCGCATCGTGATCGCGGCGGAGCAGGCGGGGTGGCGCTATGCGTGAATGCAGCGAGGAGCGGTCCTTGGGGTGATTAAGTTGGCGACAAGCAGACATAGGACTAAGTGGCCGATTCTTTGGGGCAGAAGTCGGCTTTCGACCCCAAAGCAGGCTATCTAGGTGCTGGAGGGGAGGGGAGGGTACGGGTGCATAGGATGCTAGACTGAAATAGTAAATTTCCTACAGCGACCATGAACAGCTTGCGGTAAATTAACCCTCAATAAGAACAAACCAGGAGGCTTCCAATGAACACTATCCAACACAATTTAATTGTGGCGCTGTCGCTATGCGCGTCATTCGTCATTCCAAACATTGCTTCTGCTGTCGCCATCAGCGGCCAAGGAACCTGGGAGACCACGCTGCAAGGGCGCGATCTCGACGGCAATCTAGCTACGGCCGAGGCGTACTACGACACGTCTTTGAATATCACTTGGCTGGCGAATGCAAATTACGCCATGACCAGCGGTTACACCCCTGCGTATACTTTTGGCATGATGACCTGGGCTGCCGCCAACGCCTGGGCGGCTGGCCTGAATCCGCATGGCAGCGGTATTACCGGCTGGCGATTGCCGACCACGGTGGATGTGGGTAGCAACGGCTGTAGCTCTAGCAACATATATCAGGGCGTGGACTGCGGCTACAACCTCACGGCCCACAGCGAGATGTCGCACATGTTCTATGTGACCCTGGGCGACAAGGCTTACTACAGCACCTCGGGCATTCACCAGCCGGGTTATGGCTTGAGCAACACCGGCCCGTTTTCCAACCTCCAATCCTACATCTACTGGTCGGCTACGGGGTACGCGCGCAATCTCAACGATGCGTGGTACTTCCGTTTCGACGATGGCGGCCAGACCAACCTCGATAATACCATTAAGCACTATGCTT
>JACRMO010000281.1 GCA_016214925.1 Gammaproteobacteria bacterium | reverse complement strand
GGCGGGCGCGGCGCAGGCTGCGGTTCGAAATTACACGCTCTACATCAACGCGGGTAGTTTGACCATCAACGGTGCAGGCGGTGCCACGCTGTCTGCATGGGGCTATTCCGACCAGGCGGGTTCGCCGAAATTTCCCGGTCCGGCGCTCACTGCCTACGAAGGCGACACGGTGAATATCACCGTCGTCAACAACCACAGTCTCAACCACAATTTCGTTATCCAGGGTGTCACCACGGACACGACCGCGATCGCGCCCGGCGGCAACCGTGTCTACAGCTTCACGGCGTCCACGGCGGGAACCTATGCGTATTCGGATACGCTCAACAGCAACATCAACCGCGAGATGGGTCTGTACGGCGCGCTCGTGGTCGGTCCCGCGGACGGCGGCAACACGGCCTGGACCGGTGGTCCGAGCTACAGCTTCCAGCGCACCTGGGTGATCGGTGAGATGGACAAGTCGCGCTGGAACGACGTGGCCGGCAGTGGTGGCAGCGTGAACACCGGCACCTACAAGCCCAACTACTTCCTCATCAACGGCAAGGGCGGCTTCGATGGCATGGGCGATCCCAACACCACCATCGACGGCATGGTCGGCACCAGTGCGTTGGTGCGCATCGTCAACGGTGGGCAGTTTTCTCACTCGCTGCACTTTCACGGCAATCATGTGCAGGTGCTGACGATCAACGGGGTGCGCCAGAGTTCGCCGTACAAGCTGGTGGATGCGGTCAACATCCCGCCGATGGGAACGACGGACGTGTTGTACGTCTTGAACCAACTCGGCGAATACCCGATGCATGTGCATACCGCGCAGATGGAGACCGCCAACGGCGTCTATCTGAACGGCGTCGCCACCATGATCATGATGCACTAGCCGCATGGCTCGTCGAATCGAGGAATCACACATGAACAAATACAAGCTTTCACTCATCAGTGCGGCGCTGCTGTGCGCGCCGCTGGCCTATACCACCGCGCAGGCGGTCAACATCAACGTAAGCCGTAATGTCAGCTCCCTGAACAAGACCCTGAGCGGCCAAAGCGTCACCTTCTGGACGTTCAGTGGGGCGCTGCCGGCGGCAGCGGTGGAGGTCGGCGTCTATCCGGAAGGCACCACCACCACGGACACGTTGAACCTGACACTCAACCTCGGCATGATGACGCCGGGCGAGAACGCACCCTACAACGGCCACACCATCCATCTGCACGGCGCCGACGTGCCGACCAGCGAGGACGGTGTGCCGGAGACGTACAACGACGTCAACGGCGACACCTACACCTGGACACCGACACGCGACATGGCGGGCAGTTACATGTACCACTGTCATGTGCACACGGTGAAGCATCTGGAGATGGGCATGTACGGCCCGCTGATCGTGCGGCCGAAGAACGCCGCGGGCGCGTGGCTCAACCAGCTCACGCACAACACCGCGACGGCCTACGACTATGTGCAGAACTATGTGCTCAGCACGGTGGACCCGGCCTACCATACCGCCACCGGCGATTCGACGGTGTTCGCCGACTACAATCCAGCCTACTTCCTGATCACGGGCAACGAAGGCAAGACCACGGCCGCGCCGGCGATGAGCCTGACTGCCGCCAAGAGCAAGAAGGTGGCGCTGCGGCTGATCGGCATTCATTCCGTGAGCAGCACCTTCGCGGTCAAGGACGGTAGTGGCGTGGCCAAGTCGTTCACGGTGTACACGCAGGACGGTCGCGCCCTGTCGACACCGCAGACGCTGACCAGCCTCGATATTTCGCCGGGACAGCGCTTCGACATTATCTTCACAACACCGTCCACCGCAGGCACTTGGTATCCCCAAGTGACCTATAAGAATCTGCGTAATGGCGCGGCCTACACCAGCGGTACGGTGTACGGAAAGGTCACCTTCTGAGCAGAAACACCGAGGGCCACCCTCCGTGGGTGGCCCTCGGCTACTGCAAACGTCCGGGTGTATTGTCGTCGTGCCAATCGCGTGGGGTGAGTGAATGGAACTGGTAATTTTTTATAGTGGTGTTATCGTCGGCGTGTTCTTCACTGTGGTTCTGGTCGCAAGTCGCGACACGGAGGGGCAGGGGATATATTGTGCCAAGCCCGTGCGTGACGAGGATAGCCAGGAACGCTGAGTACGGGTGTTGTTCGCAGCCGCCTGCGGAGAGGTTGTGTCTCGGCCTATAATAATGATTCGTGCTGTATCGCCGAGGGGCACCTATGAATACGAGTGCGAGCTATCGCATTCTGAGTGAAATAGCCCGGTCGGTTTCGCAGGCAAGCGGAGAAGAATTCTTCCGCAGCCTGGCCGTGGCCTTGTCCCGGACCTTGCAGGCTGATTTTGCCTTTATCGGTCGGTTGGATACCGGCGTGGCCGATAGCGTGCAGACTCTGGGTGTCTGCGGTCGCGGCGAGATCCTGGAGAATTTCAGCTATCGGCTGCCCGGGACGCCCTGCGAGAGTGTCGTCGGCCGGGAACCCTGTCACTATCCTCACATCATCCAGCACCTGTTTCCCGAAGACACCATGTTGGTGGACATGGGGATCGAGAGCTATATCGGCTATCCGCTATTCGCCTCGACCGGATCGCCGCTTGGCCTGCTCGTGGTGATGCACACCCGACCCATGCCCGACAAGGAGCCCGCGCATTCCGTGCTCCAGATTTGCTCCGCGCGCGCCGCCGCCGAGATCGAGCGGCTGAACGTGGAGGAAAGCCTGCGCGAGAGCGAAGAACGCTTTCACGTCACCTTCAATCAGGCCGCCGTGGGTCTTGCCCATGTGGCGCCGGATGGCCGGTTTCTGCGGCTGAATCAGCGCTTCTGCGACATCGTCGGGTATGCGAACGACGAGCTTCTGCAGCGCACGTTTCAGGACATTACTTATCCCGAGGATCTGGATGCCGACCTGGAGTATGTGCGGCGCATGTTGGCCGGCGAAATCCAGACCTACTCGATGGAAAAGCGCTACATCCGGCGCGAAGGCGATAGTGTCTGGGCCAATCTGACCGTCTCGCTCGTCAGGGATCCGCAGGGCGAACCCAAATATTTCATTTCCGCGATCGAGGACATCAGTGCGCGCAAGCAGGTGGAGGCGCGCATGCATCAGCTGGCTGGCGTGGTCGAACAGACGGCCGATTCCGTCGCCATCACCGACCGCGACGGCGTCATTCAGTACGTCAACCCGGCTTATGAGAAGACCACTGGATTCGCACGGGGGGAAGCGATTGGGAAAAAGGCGAATATTCTCAAATCCGGGAAACACGATGAGAAATTCTATCGGGATATGTGGGAAACCATTCTTGCCGGGAATGTGTTCCGTGGCGTGATCACCAACCGCCGCAAGGACGGCTCGTTGTATCACGAGGAAAAGACCATCACACCGTTGCGGGATGAGCTGGGCAACATCATGCATTTCGTGTCCACAGGGAAGGACATCACCGAACGCGTTCAGACAATGGAGGCTCTGCGCGAGAGCGAACGCAGCCTGGCGAACGCCCAACGCATCGCGCAGATGGGTAGCTGGGACTGGGATATCGTCACCAATGAACTGCGCTGGTCGGACGAGATATACCGCATCTTCGGCCTGACGCCGCAACAGTTCGGCGCGACCTATGACGCATTCCTGTACTCGGTGCATCCCGACGACCGCGATTTCGTCGTGGAATCCGTCGACAGGACGCTGAATGAGAACATTCCCTACAGCATCGACCACCGCATTGTGCGCCCCGACGGCACCGAACGCATTGTCCATGAACAGGCCGAGGTGGTCCATGATGAGACCGGCAAGGCCCTGCGCATGTATGGCACCGTGCAGGATGTCACGGAATACCGCCGAGCGCAGGAACGCCTCAATTATATCGCCCACTACGATGTCCTGACCGGATTGCCCAACCGTCTCCTGCTGCAGGACCGGTTAACTCAGGCCATGAACGAGGTCGACCGATACGACCATCACCTGGTGGCGGTGATGTTTATCGACCTGGACCATTTCAAGATCATCAATGATTCGCTTGGACACGAAATAGGCGATGCGTTGATCAAGGAAGTGGCTGTGCGCCTCAAGGGGTGCATACGCGCCATCGACACCATTTCGCGGCTCGGGGGCGACGAGTTCACGGCCATCATCACCAATGTATCGCATGTGGACGATGTGACGCGGGTGGCGCAGAAGATCATCGACAGCTTCGTGGCACCGTTCGAGATCGCCGGGCGCGAGTTGTTCGTCAGCGCCAGCCTCGGCATCACGCTCTATCCGTTCGATGACAGCAGCTACGAGAGTC